>CAMWKX010000031.1 GCA_947174955.1 uncultured Clostridia bacterium
CCGAAAATAACGCACTTAACTTTATCGCCGCATTTAAAGCCGTTTTCCAAAACAATTTCCGACTGCATATAACCCCGCTCCTTTTAAACCTTTTCGATAAATTCGTCTATCGTGCGCATAACCTCTTCGTCCTCTTCGGTTACGGCTTGCCAATCGAAATTTGCAAAGTACGCCTGCGCTTCCGCTTCGTCCCCGAACTTGTGCTCTCCCGTGAGCTCGGCAAGCTTGTTCTCCGCCGCCACCGTGTTATAGGGATTGTGCCGTTTGTCGGGCAGTAAGACCGTCGTAACGTTTTCGCCCTTGACCTTATTGACCGCGCTGTTTTTATACCCGACGACAATATCGTCCTGCTCGCCGTGGATTATAAGCGTTTTAACGCCGCTCTTTTTAACCGCCTTCGCCGCTTTGATATTGCCATTAGCTCCGAACTTCAAAAAGTTAAACAGCGCAATCCAGCCGTGGATAAGCGGCGCAAATAATTTCCCCAATCCGCCGCCCGATGATCTGACGATATCGCACACGCACTTTGCAGGCGCATTGAAACCGGACATTGCCACCACGCCGTCAACCTTAATACTTGCGCTCGCGGCGAGCACGGAGTACGCGCCCCAGCTGTGTCCGACGAGCACGACGGGCTTATTTTTAAGTCTTTCGTCGCGTTTAACCCCTATATATGCCGCAATTACCGCTTCCGCGCCCGCGTAAAAGCCTTTAACGGTTTTGCCCGCAGAGTTGTTGCAACCGTACGCGTCGACAGCCACGACCGCAAAACCGCGCTTTGCGAAATGTGCGATTTCGGTCATATAACTCGACGAACCCGCCCCGAATCCGTGCTGAAAAATCACGACTCTTTCGCAAGCTTCGACGGGCTTTGTCGTGTACAGATTTGCCGCAAGCTCAACGCCGTATAAACGAACGGGCATATGTTCAACCGTTAAATCAAAATCCTCGGGCGTGAAATACTTGAACTGCGGATTTTTGTCCTGCCTGTGTCCGAACGCAGTCTTGTAAATCAGAACCGCAGGTCCGAGCGTGAAAACCACGGCAAACGCCGCCACGACGGCAACGACGATTATTAAAATATAATACCATTCCATAACAAAACTTACGGGGCGGTTTTAGCCGCCCCGCACTCCTATCCTTATTAGTCAATTAAACAATGTACTTAGTATCAATCTCGGGAGCAGAATCCATCTCCTGCTTCTGTCCCTCGTAGCCCTTCTTGCCGAGCAGAGCGAAGGTCGCCTTTTTGCCGTTTTCAACGCCGGGCTGATTGAACGTATTGATGTTCAGAAGCGCGCCCGCGTAAGCCGTCTGCAATTCGAGCATATACATTAGCTGACCCATCGTGAATGCGTTTACTTCGGGCATATTGATGGTGTAATTGCATCTGCCCGCCATCATCAGCGCGTAAGCCGTCGCCTTGTTTTCAGCCTGAATGAGCTCCTGCATACTGTGTCCGCCGAGGAAGCCTACGTCGGGAATGTCCTCGCAGCCGTGGGGTATGGGCATTTCGCAGCCGTACTTGCCGACCGAAATAAACGTGATAACCTTGTCGTAAGGTCCTTCGATGTACAGCTGAACCTGCGAGTGCTGGTCGGTAACGCCGAGGCTCTTGACAGGCGTCGTACCCGCGTTTACGGTGTTGCCGTCGTAGTCGACCGCCTTGCCCAAGGATTCCGCCCAAAGCTGGCAGTACCAGTCGGCAATCAGTTTGAGGTTGTCCGAATAGGGCATAAGCACGTGAATGTTCTTGCCCTGCTTCATCGAGATGTACTGCAATACCGCCTGAGCAAGCGCGGGGTTGCTGTTAACGTTGGGCTTGGAGCAAAGGCTGTCCATATAAGCCGCGCCCGCAAGCAAGCCCTTGATGTCGATGCCGAGAACCGCCGCGGGAAGAAGTCCTACGGGGCAGAGCTCGGAGAACCTGCCGCCTACGCCGTCGGGGAGCACGTACTTTTTAACCTTACCGCCGAGAGCCTTGTCAATCTTTATAAGGTTGCCGCGGCACGCGTCGGTGGTGAAAATCATATTTTCGGCGAGGTCAACGCCCGCTTTCTGTAAAATGTCGGAAATAATGAGGTACTGCGTCATCGTCTCCGAGGTCGCGCCCGACTTGGAAATGACGTTGAAGCAGGTCTTTTCGGGTTCGATAACGTCCAAAAGCGCCGCCATACGGACGGGGTCCACGTTGTCCTCAACGTAGAATTTGGGACCCTTGCGCTTACCGTTGGGCAACTCGTTGTAGTGCAGATGGCACAGTGCGTTATAGACCATCGAGGGACCGAGAGCGCTGCCACCGATACCGAGAACGACGAAGTACTTGAACTTTTTTCTCACCTCTTTGGCGGTAGCAAGGATATCGGCAACGATGTCCTCCTGGTTGTAGGGAAGCTCCGTCCAGCCCATATACAGTTCGTCCTTACCGCGGTTTTCCGCAACGTATAAAAACGCCTTTTCCGCCTTGTCTTTAAGTTCGCGTATCTGGGAATCCTTGATACCCTTTTCGCCAAGGAACTTAGACATCATATTATTGTAGTCCACCGTCACGCGCATCGAGTTGCGCCACTCTTTGGTTTTATAAGCCATATTTCCTCCAAATCTTATCAATTTTGCATTAAACTGCCTTATTATTATATAATAAACCGTAGTTATAGTCAATAGCGATTGAAAAATTTATACTACAAAATCCGCTCCACTTCGCGGGTGCGGTTGACGGGAAAGGGCGCTGTCTGCGCGGTAACGTTTTCCACACGCAGAACATTGCCGAACGATGAGCGGCTGCCCGCAGGCACTTCCACCCTGTCACCGACTTTGATTTTCGGAAAGGGCGAGATATACCAGTGTTTTTCGCCCTTGTAAAGCCCGTCCTCGATTTGCACGAAGACGTATATAAGTTTGTCGTATTCGCGTATAACGCCGCCGCCCATCGAATGTATCATAAAATTATTCTATCACGGTTAAAAGCTTTTTAAAAGTAAATTACATTGACATTTTAAAACGGATAAATTAAAATATTTTACAAGACGAGCTGATGTGGCGGAATTGGCAGACGCGCAGGACTTAGAATCCTGTGGAAAACCGTGCAGGTTCAAGTCCTGTCATCAGCACCATCAATTAACATAAGTTGAACCGAAAGTTTGACTTGCGTTATTTTTAATGTTTTTTGCAAGATTTTTAGCACTAAATTTCACTGAAAGAATTTAATTATAATAAAAAACGCCCGAAAGCCGTGATGTCTTTGGGCGCCCTCTTTATTTTTTAATTATCATCGTTATTCTTTTTATCGTTTTTATATACCCATATACCATACGTTACACCGCCGACACCGATAGCAAGCGGAATAAGTAACCAAAATAGCCACCAGTAAGATTTCGTTTCTTCCGCTGGCGCAGACGGTGTTTCGGGTGTAGGTGTAGCGGGCGTGAGCTTAGGCAACATGCGTGTTTCATAATGCGTTTCGTCGTTCGCGCAAATTCTGCGTTCCTCGCCTTCCTCTTTTTCAGTTGCCTCTTTAGTTGTCGTCCACTCGCCCCAATCGTGGCTACCGTTAACGGGTATCGTCAAATCGGTAATTTCGGTTTTACCGTCGCTGTCGAAATGCTTATTGCACGTCAAACAGTCCTTATGCGCTTTCGTACCGGTTACGGTACAGTTGGCGGGAATTTCGTCTATCCACGCTCCGAAGCTGTGTCCGGCGTGTCGAACGAGCAAACAGTTCGTTTCCGCACCCGAAATCGAATTTATAATCTTATGCGTGTTGCCGTTCCAATATTGTGAAGGCAACGGCAACGCTACGTCACCGACAATGCCGGGCGTAGATATCTCAGCAAGACAATCGCAATACGTGAGTATACCGTTCGCATCTGTTACGTTCGAGGTATCGAACGAAGACAAGTCGAGCGAGGTTAAGCCGCTGCAAGTGTAAAACATAAAGCGCATAGTCGTTACGTTCGCGGTATAGAACGAGGAAAGGTCGAGCGAAGTCAAGCCGCTACACTTGTAGAACATAAAGTTCATAGCCGTTACGTTTGAGGTATTAAACGGCAGGTTGACCGAGGTTAATGCGCTACATTCGTAGAATAATTGATGCATATACGTCACGCGCGAGGTGTCAAGCCCACTTAAATCTGCCGTCTTTAATTTCGTGCAACCTTTAAACCACAACCCCATAGATTGCGGGGCATATGCGTATTCGTCAACCACTACCGAGGTGATTTCGTCTTTACGGCTTTCCCAAGCGTTGCTAAGGGAGGTATATTCAGCGGTTGCGGCTTCCGATTGGTGAGAGCTTAAAGTAAGCACGCCTGTATCTTCGTCTAATCCCCAATATAGAGTATTTGACGGCGTACTATCGTCAGCATACGCCGTTGTTTTGGGCGTTAGCATAAACTCGCCCGACAAAATCAGCATAGCCGCAATTATCGCAGAGAAAAGCATTATAAAGTTCTTTCTGATTTTCTTTTGCATAGTTGGTTTTTTCCTAAATAAATCATATATTTGGCTGAAGGCGCGGAGCTTTTAATTTAATTGTAATCGACGGTAACCAGCGTTACGTCAAGCTTATCCATAGTAATAAACATATACCTTTGATAGGGCTGACAGGTATCTCCGACCCCGTGCGCGGGCGTCTTGGTTTTAAGCTTTATATTAAGACTACCCGAACTGTAGCTTACTCTCTTTATCGAAACCTGCCGTACGTTGATTGCCGTACAGGTATAAATTACCAGCATCTGACTTTCAAAGTCAACGCCGTACTCCTGCGGTGTTACGATAAACACGTCTTCAAATTCCTTCGCGCTGCCGATTACGAACGTCCTCTCTTTAGGGCAGTTTTCGTCTAAACAATATTCACTCTTATACTCGCCGTCTTCATAAACGGTATAGCTTGCGCCGTTCGTGCGGTTAGCTTGCAGAAATTCCCCGTCAAGAAAGTAGACGGCATCGTCGTAACTCTCCGCCCTCACCGTAGCGTGATACTTATTTCCGCCGCAACCGACGAACGCGAATAACCCGACGACTATAAACGCCGCAATAACAATCAGCTTTTTAATCAAATTTTCAACCGCCCTTTAAAATTTAAGCCGCAAAGAAATCGAAAAATTCCTTTGCGGCAAGTTTAATTACTTATTCTCTTTTTTGTGACTGATAATCGCTTCTTCGAGCTTGTTCATATCGATGGGCTTCAAGATGTACGCATTCATACCCGCGTCGAGCGAACTCTTAACGTCCTCGGCAAAAGCGTTTGCCGTCATCGCTATAATGGGGATAGTCTTGCCCTCGGGACGCTTGCTCTCCCTTATTGCGCGCGTTGCGTCGTAGCCGTTCATAACTGGCATCTGAATATCCATTAAAATAGCGTCGTACTGACCGGGAAGGCTGTTTTCGAATTCCTGTACGGCTTCCTGCCCGTTAGTCCTCACGACACACTTTGCGCCTGCCATACTAAGAAGCTCGTTCAATACCATTGCGTTGAGCTCGTTGTCTTCCGCAGCGAGGAAAGTCATATCCGCAAGAGCGCTCGTTTCCGCCTTGGGTATAAGCCCCTCTCTTACGCTCATTTTAAGATCGGTTACGCACTCTTTAAACAGTGCAACCGAGAAAGGCTTTACAAGGAAGGAGTCGACGCCCGCCTCCGTAGCCTTCTTTTCGATATTGCTCCATTCGCAGTCGCCGAAGACGACGAGAGGAACGTACTGAGGAATGTTTTCTCTTAAAAGCTTAATCTCGTCAAGGCACTCCTGCTCGCTGCCGAGCCAATCGTAAATTACCACGTTGTAGCCCTTGCCGTTGCCCCACGCCTTATCCATATTCGCAACCGCCGCCTTAACCGACTTTGCAAAGGATATGTTGACGTCGGTCTTGCGCATTGCCCAGGTTATGGAATTGTTGTCGATGTTGTTGTCGCCTATAACGAGCATTCTCGCAACGCCCTGGTCCATCCAGAAGTTGGAGTCGCTGACCTTGCTTATAGGGAACTTGAAGCCAACGGCAAACGTGCTGCCCTCGCCCTCTTTGCTCTCGATGGAAATGGTGCCGCCCATCAGGTCTATGAGGTTTTTGGCAACCGCCATACCCAGACCCGCGCCGTTCATATCCGACTCGCCGCTGATATCGCGCGTGTACGGTTCGAAAATCTTCTCCACGAACTGCTCCGACATACCCACGCCGTTATCCCTGACGATGAATTGCAGATAAACGTGCTTGCGCGAAGGGCGCGACATCTGCTGAACGGTAAATTCAATCTGCCCGCCCTCGGGCGTGTACTTGATTGCATTGGACAGTAAGTTGAACATAATGCGCTTTATACGCATCTTGTCGCCGAGGAATTTATCCGTCTTGACGGCAACCGTAGTTTTAAAGTTCTGCTTTTTAGACTTCGCCTGAACGGACATTTTGCTGTCGATTTCCTTGACGAGGTCAATAACGCTGATTTCGGAAATATTGAGCGTAGTTTCGCCCGACTCGATTTTGGACATATCGAGGATATCGTTGATAAGGGTAAGCAGATGACGGCTGGAAAGCATAATCTGCTTTACGTGATCGTTGAGCTTATCCTGGTCGTTCACGTCCCTCTGCAAAAGGGTGCACAAGCCGACGATGGTATTCATAGGAGTACGGATATCGTGCGACATATTCGCAAGGAAAGTGCTCTTGGAACGGTTGGCTATATTGGCGATTTTCAACGCCTCTTCCAGCGACTGCTTTGCAAGCAGCTCCTTGGTTCTGTCGGAAATTATGACTATATATTTATGTACGTTATCCACCTCGACGTGGTGAATTGTTTCATCGTAATACCTCATCTCCTTGGTGCGCTTATGCTCGCGGCCGACGACGTGCGAAAGGGACGAGCCT
The DNA here is from genome assembly GCA_947174955.1 of uncultured Clostridia bacterium. Classification (GTDB taxonomy): domain Bacteria; phylum Bacillota; class Clostridia; order Christensenellales; family Borkfalkiaceae; genus Coproplasma. The sequence goes on from CAMWKX010000031.1 coordinate 6,856, forward strand.
ACCTCTATTCCGTCGAGAGTAGCGTAGTCGATAATTTTGTCGTCCATATACTTTGCATTGCCGAGGCAGGAAAGATTTTTAAAGACGTTGAGTACGGGCACGCCGAGCACGTCTTCGATATTTGGACTGACGTACTCCGGCTTATACTTGTCGCCCGACAGAATTAAAAACACGTCAGATACATTGTTTAACAATATGTCAACAAGCTGCTCGTTAGAGGATACGTCGATATTCTTTTTCTTCATAAACAAACTCCTGAAATTTTTCGAAAGTCTTAATCTACGGCAACAGTACGCTAAGAGCGTTACACGTAACTTTGTACGCCTCTTTGACTGCGGGGAACAGCGAACGCGCCGCGTTAAGATTGCCCGCGCGGAGAGCCTCCACAACGTTGCAGACGGGGTCTTTAAGCCCCAGTAAATTCAGATTTAAAACGACGCCTTTAAGAGTATGCGCAGCTGCAAACGCGCCTTCCGTATCGCCGCCTTCGAGCTTTTCGGCAAGCGCGTCGTAGTTCCTGTCACGCTTGAAAATGTTCAAAAATTTCGTAATCATAACGTCGGAGTGGAACTTGGAAAACATTTCGTCGTAGCCGCCGCCCGTCGCGTCGTAAAACTCTTTAACGGTCATTATTGTGAAATCTCCCTGACGATCGTATTGATTTTGCCGATAACGTTTATAATCGTAGCTCTGTCGTCGCTGTAAATACACTTCATACGCACCTTGTAAACTTTGAGCTTATCCGCCTCTGCGCGGGGATACTCGAAGGATACTTCGGGCTTTTGAGGGGTTGCCGAATGCAAAAGCTCCACCGCCTTGTCGTACGCGGGCATATAAAAGAACTTGCTCGCCTGCTCCCTGTCCAGCGGGTCGAACACGAGGTCCGATTTCAGCCCGAGTTCGGGATTGGCGTTTATTACTATTTCGCCGTCTGCAAACGAATAATCGAAAACCAGTCCGTCGCTGCATTCGGTGAGGAATTTCAGCTTTGCTAAATTGCTGCTCGTAAATTCGAGCGACTTGTCGGAGAAGGTGTTGATGTGGTACTTTTCCACGTCGTTGGCAACGTACTTTGCCTTTTCCTCCCACTTTTCCGCCGCCGAAACGTGAGTCAAAGCCGCAACTATCTGCTCGTGACTTTCGATTAAGCACTGAATGAGCAAGGGATTGAAAAGTCCGCACTCGCCGTTGATAATCATTTCGAGCGCCTTTTCGGGAGAATACGCCGCCTTGTAAACGCGTTCGGAAATGAGCGCGTCGAACACGTCGGCAACCGAAACTATCTGCGCCCAGATGGGAATTTCGTCCCCTTTAAGTCCTACGGGATAGCCCTTGCCGTCGTACCTCTCGTGGTGGTACAGACAGATTTCGTAGGCAAACTTGATAAGTCTTTCGTCCTTGTACTCGGTCAGGCTGTCAATCATCTTGGCGCCCTGCTCCGAGTGGGTCTTCATTATTGCGAACTCTTCCGCGGTCAGCTTACCGGGCTTGTTTATTATCTCGTCGGGAATGGCAATCTTGCCGATATCGTGCAGCGACGACGCCACGCAGATTAGCTGAATATCGCTCTTCGAGAAGGTGTATTTGTCGGTAATGCGCAACAGATTTTCCGTGAGAATACGGGTAATCGTATTGATGTGCAGAATGTGCAGACCGCTTTCGCCGTTTTTCAATTCCATTACTGTCGCCAGAATATTTATCATCATATCGGCGTAACGGTGCTTTTCGTAGACCTGCTCGGTAACGATGTCCATCAACGTCTGCTGTCTGTTGAAGAGCTTTATGGTGTTGAGCACGCGGTGTAAAACGACGTTGGGATTGTACGGCTTATTGATAAAGTCGGTCGCTCCCATTTCGTACGCCTTGTCGACGTACTGCGCCGTGGACTCGGTTGAAATAATAATGACGGGTATATAGTTGATATACCCCTGTTTCTGCATTGCCGACAGCACGGCGAACCCGTCCATTTCGGGCATTATGATATCGAGAAGAACGATTGCTATATTGCTGCTGTCCTTCTTTAAAATATCAAGAGCCTGTTTGCCGCCTTCCGCTTCAAGTACGTCGAAATCCGCACACAGAATTCCCTTCAAGATAAATCTGTTCAACTCGACGTCGTCGACTATCAGTACGCGCTTGCGGGCGTTTTCTTTCTCCACAATATGCCTCCGCTTAGTATAATCCATATAATATTGTATTTTAAAAATTTGTTTTTGTCAAGTGGCAGAGTGTTACAAAATGCATTCAAACGGCTAATATACTTTCATTTTGTTGACTGTGCCGCGTTTTGCAATGTATAATAATTCAAACGGTTAACTATTATATTAAAGACAGGTAAAGGCAGAAGGTAGTTTTTAAGGTGAAACGCTTTTTTATTAATATGGCAAAGGGCGGCGCGATAGGGCTTGCTATGATAATTCCCGGCGTTTCGGGCGGCACGCTCGCCGTGCTTTTGGGCGTATACGACGAGATTATCGACAGCGTCGGCAATATCTTCAAAAAGTTCAAAGAGAGCTTTTTATTCCTTTTGCCCATAGCCCTCGGCGCGGTTCTGGCGTTCGCCGCGCTCTACTTCCCCTTAAAGTATGCGCTCAGGTACGCGCCCTTCCCCACTATGCTGCTGTTTGCGGGACTGATGCTCGGCAGTATTCCCGACCTGTTTAAGAAGTCGGAAAAGAACGGCTTTAAAAAAACCGACACGATAGGACTTGTGCTCGCCTGCTTTCTGGTGGTAGGTATATGCTTTATCCCCAATATCGGCGAGGTCGATTTGTCGGCTGATATGGACGCGGCTAAGTACTTCCTGCTGCTGTTTATCGGTATGATTGCAAGCTGCGCGCTCGTAGTGCCCGGCGTGAGCGGCTCTATGCTGCTGTTTATACTCGGATATTACCAGCCGCTGCTTTCTACTATTTCGGCGTTGAAAACTTCGTTCGGGCACTCGGTGCTGGTGCTTGCAACGTTTGCGGTAGGACTTATAATCGGCTTTTTCACTATTGCAAAGCTTATGCAGTTTTTATTGAAGCGGTTCCGCCGCGCAACCTATTGGAGCATAGTCGGGTTCGTTATAGGCTCGATACCCGCGATTATAATAACCTTCTTCCACGAATACGCTACACAGCTTTCAACCTACCTTACGCCGTTGCAGATTTCCTTAGGCGTCATATTCTTTGTGTTGGGCGCAATCGGAACGTTCCTGCTTGCCCGCTTTGCAATTAAGCATACGACCCCACAACCATATGAGAGCGATAATAATTTAGAAAAATAAAACGTGCGCCCCGCGGCATTTGCCGCGGGGCTTTTTTTAATCTTCCAAACCTAAAAGATAATACGTAGTAACACCTAAAAACTTAGCTATCTCAACTATAATGCGCATAGGCGGCTCGTTTTTATCGTTCAGC
>CAMWKX010000032.1 GCA_947174955.1 uncultured Clostridia bacterium
CGTCGTGACGGGCTTCGTCCAGAATTTCCTCGGTCAAAAGCTTTTTTGCCTCGTCCTTAGTAAGCTGAGCGACCTTTTCAAGCTCTTGCACCATCAACTCGTGCTGATGATTGACCTTTTCCTGCGTCTTCTTGACTTCCTGCTCTTTTAAAGTCAAGTTGTTTTTCTGCTTTTCAAGTTCCTCGTTCTTGCGATCGAGAGCCGATTCCTTCTTTTCGAGGTTATCCTCTTTCTGCATCAGCCTCTGTTCGAGCTTGTTTAATTCGCTCTTTTTCTCTCTCGATTCTCTCTCGAACTCGTTCTTTAATTTAAGCTCCTGTTCCTTAGCCTCTAAAATAGCCTCTTTTTTAAGTGCTTTACATTCAGCCGTCGCGTCCTCGATCATCTTTTCGGAACGCGCCTTAACGTCGCCAAGTTGTCTTTCGACCTTGGATTTATAAATCCTCTGACCGAAAACCAAACATAAAACCGCCCCGGCAATTGCAATTACAGCAACTACAATCGCCACTATAAGTCCGACCATCATACCGTCGGCAAGGAACAGGGTGCCTAAGTTTGCCTTTAACATAATAAGCCTCCCTGATTAAATTTTATATATATTAAAGCCTCTTAAAGCCTTTTTATATACCATAATTAATTTTACACCTTAGCGGCGTAATTGTCAATTTATTTGGATAAATAACCTTTCACTATTATTAAAAATAAAGGACCGCGCGACGGTCGTCACGCGGTCTTAAAATTATTCGAGATAATCCAGCCAAAGCGCACATACGGCGTCGGACGGCATACGCCAGTCACCGCGCGGCGAAAGCGCCACACTGCCCACTTTTACTCCGTCGGGCATACACGAACGCTTGAACTGCTGTGCAAAGAAACGCTTTATAAACGTTTTCAGCCACTTTTTAATAGTCTCTTCCGTATATTCGTCCTTAAAGGTTCTGCACGCAAGATAAAGAATTTTATCGGGAGAAAAACCGCAGCGCACAAAATAATACAGGAAAAAGTCGTGCAATTCGTACGGACCCACCAGATCCTCCGTCTTCTGCGCTATGTTGCCGTCCTTATCGGGCGGAAGAAGTTCGGGGCTGATTTCGGTGTTCAAAATACTCGTGAGTACTTTCTTTATTTCACCGCCGAGCTTTTCGGCTTCGTACGCAACGAGGTGCTTAACCAAAGTTTTGGGCACTCCCGCGTTTACGCCGTACATTGACATATGGTCGCCGTTATAGGTTGCCCAGCCGAGCGCAAGTTCGCTTAAATCGCCCGTACCGATAACCATACCGCCGTTGTCGTTCGCCAAGTCCATTAAAACCATCGTGCGCATACGCGCCTGAGCGTTTTCGTAGGTTACGTTTCTGTCGTCGGGGTCGTGACCTATGTCTTTGAAATGGCTGTTGACCGTTTTCCCGACGGGGATTTCCTTAACGGTAACGCCAAGCGCTTCCATAAGTTTTACTGAATTACTTTTCGTCTTTTTCGTAGTGCCGAAGCCTGGCATTGTTACGGCTATAATGTCTTTCAAATCTTTACCGAGCGATTTGAACGCACGCACGGTAACAAGCAGTGCAAGCGCCGAATCGAGCCCGCCAGAAACACCTATAACCGCAGTCTTGGCATTGCTGTGCAAAAGCCTCTTTTCAAGTCCTTTGGACTGAATATTCAAGATAAGTTCGCTTCTTTCGGACAGACCGCTTTCGGGAACGAACGGCAGTTTGGGATAAGTGCGCGAAATTTCACGGTCGGTATCGTCCGTTTCAAAGTCGTGCCAATAACCTCTGTCGTCAGCATTCCTTTGGAACACGCTTGACATTTTGCGTCGCTCGGTCCCCAAAAAATCAAGGTCGATTTCGCCGTATATAAGTCCGTTATCGAACAGCTTGCTTTCCGATAAAACCACGCCGTTTTCGGCAATTATATTGTGACCCGCAAACACCAAATCGGTAGTACTCTCGCCGTTGCCCGCGTCGCAATAAACGTATCCGCTAATCAACTTTGCCGACTGCATTTTTACAAGGTTTCTTCTGTATTCCGCTTTACCTACCGTTTCGTTACTGCACGAAAGATTTACTATGATATTAGCCCCCGCTTTGGTAAGCCGGACAGACGGAGAATCGGGCACCCACAAGTCCTCGCAAATTTCACAGGCTACGGTAAAATCAGGATTTGCGGTAGAAATAAAAATTTGGTCTCCACCGAACGGGAAACGTTCACCCGCAATGTCAAAATAAAAAACTCCGTCATTGTCGGGCAGTATTGAAAAGTGACGCTTTTCGTAAAATTCTCCGTAGTTTGGTATATAGCTCTTGGGAACAACGCCTAAAATCGAGCCATCGCTGATGACTACGGCGCAGTTATAAAGCCGTCCCGCATTTTCCAAAGGTGCGCCGACGAACACCAAGGTTTTAATTCCCTCGGTTGCTTTTGCAATTTCGACGATCGCTTTTTCGCACGCCTTTATAAGCGCGGGTTGATTGAATAAATCGCCGCACGTGTAGCCACAAACGCAAAGCTCGGGAAATACGGTAAGCTGACTACCGTTCTCCGCGCTCTCTTTGATTGCCTTTATTATATTTTCAGTGTTGTACTTAACGTCGGCAACCCTTATTTCGGGGGTTGCCGCGCAAACTTTTACGTAACCGAATTTCATCAGTCAGCCTTCTTTAACGACGCCTTGTGCGCCTCTCTTATCTTTGCTTCAAGCTCTTCTTTAAGCGCGGGATTAGCCTTTAAATGCTCGCGCATCTTCTCTCTGCCGTTGGCAACCTTCTCGTCGTTATAGCTGAACCACGCGCCGCTCTTTGTAAGCAAACCGTATTCCAATCCGAGGTCGATAAGGCAGCCTTCCTGCGAAATACCTTCGCCGTAGATAATGTCGAATTCCGCAACCTTGAACGGAGGCGCAACCTTGTTTTTAACAACCTTGGCTTTCGCTCTGTTGCCGACAATATCGCCGTCGCTCTTCAACGAGTCCGCCTTTCTTATATCGAGGCGCAGGGAAGCAAAATATTTGAGCGCCTTGCCGCCGGGGGTGGTTTCGGGATTACCGAACATTACGCCTACCTTTTCGCGCAACTGGTTGATAAAGATTACGCAAGTCTTGGAACGGTTGGTAATAGCCGTCAGCTTTCTCAAAGCCTGCGACATAAGTCTTGCCAAAAGACCTACGTGCGTGTCGCCCATATCGCCCTCGATTTCTGCCTTGGGAGTAAGCGCGGCAACAGAGTCAACGACAATTACGTCGACAGCGCTCGAACGCACGAGCGACTCGCAGATATCGAGCGCCTGTTCGCCCGTGTCGGGCTGGGAAATGTACAGCTCGTCCGTCTTAACGCCGAGTGCGTGCGCATATACAGCGTCGAGAGCGTGTTCCGCGTCGATAAAAGCCGCAACGCCGCCAGCTTTTTGCGCCTGCGCTATTATGTGCAAAGCAACGGTCGTTTTACCCGAAGATTCGGGACCGTATATTTCCATAATTCTGCCTCTGGGCACGCCGCCCACGCCGAGAGCTAAGTCGAGCGAAAGACAGCCGGTGGAAATAACTTCGAGTTCGGACGAAACCTTTTCGTCGCCGAGCTTCATTATCGATCCCTTGCCGTACTGCTTTTCGATCATTGCGATCGTCGAATTGAGTGCTTTGAGTTTTTCTTCGTTCATTTATGTTTACCTCTTAATTATTTTAACCTTTTATATGCGAGGAACAGCGCGTGGTTTATACCCTTCTCGGTTATTGCCTGTCTGTCGCCCGCAAAATTAAATTTGTAAACGGCTACGTCCTCGCCGATACCCACGCCTATATAGGCAAGCCCGACGGGCTTTAACGTGTTGTCCGACTTGGGACCCGCAATACCCGTTGTGGAAACCGCAACCTCGCAGTTGCCGGTATTGAGCAATCCGTCAGCCATCTGATACGCCGTTTCCGCCGATACCGCGCCGTACTGACTTAAAGTCAGCTCGCTTACGCCCAGCCGCCCCGCTTTCGCCTCGTTGGAATAGGTATTCAGTCCCTCGAAATACACTTCTGAAACGCCCGATACTTCCACGAGCCTTTTGCCTACTCCGCCGCCCGTAAAGCTTTCGGCAACCGCAATTTTCATTCGCCTGAGCTTTAAAAGTCTGTAAAGTTGTTCGGCAAGCGAAATATCTTCGAGCGCGTAAATATAGTCGTTAAGTTTTTTTATAATTATTCGCTGAGCCTCGTCGAGCTGCATCTTGGGTGTTTTCGACGAATACACGATTTCTATTCTGATATCGTCGAAAGAATTTTTAACGTTAAACGTTATTACTCCGTCCTTAAACAATCCCGCCGCCTGGGAAAGCGCCTCGTTTATAAGCTTTTGCGGCGCGCCGACAGCCCTTATGACAGCGCTGTCATATTTTAAACCGTATTTCTCGTCCAGAACTCTCTTAATATCTTCGAACCGCAGTCTGCCGTCGCAGTCGGAAGCGATAATGAAAACGCTCTTATCTCCGCTGTTCAAGATACCCAGACCGTCGAACTGCCCGCCCGTAAGCTGCGCGGTAAACTCTCCGAGCATTTTGCTCATTTTTTCGGGACAGAGCAAAAGAACGTTGTCAAAATTTTCGACGCCGTCTTTGATAGCGTCAATAATTTCCGTACGGCTGTCATAAGCTATGCGGCTTATTTTATCGCAATAATAGCCGTACGTTGCAAGACTTGCCGCCGCATTTTCGATTTTGGCAAAATCGGTCTGCCGTTTATTTTCAAACGCAAGCAAAACTATTGCGCCGCGCCTCTCCGTCGTACTCATACCTTTAATACTTGAATATTTTTAACAATGTAGTTTACGCCCGATATTACCGTAAGTAGCGTCGCCAATGCAAAGAAGCCAAGCCCCACGTAGTTGATTATAAGAACCGCAAGATGTACTCCCAAAAATTCGGAAAGCCCCGCTGCAATCAGAAGCACGATCAAACTTATCATCTGCGTGACCGTCTTATATTTGCCTATCATATCCGCGGCAATAACTATGCCCGCGTCGGCGGCAACCATTCTGAAACCGCTGACAATAAGTTCTCTGCCCAGAATTACCGCAACGCAGCAACCGCCCGCAATCAGTGCCCAGCCGCCGAGTCCCAAAGTGAAAAACTCACCCGACGCAGTCAGAAATACTATCATTGCCGCGGCAACTAAAATTTTGTCGGCAACGGGGTCGAGAAATTTGCCGAGATTGGTTATGAGCTTATATTTGCGCGCAAAATGTCCGTCGAGATAGTCGGTAAAGCTTGCAAGAGCAAACACCGCAAGAGCCGCAAAGTAGTGCCCCTTAAAAGGAACGTAAAAGAGCGCGATAAACAGCGGTATCATCACTACGCGCGCTATGGTAAGTTTGTTGGGCAGGTTCATTACCCCCTTGCCCTTGGCAAACTTATAAAATTTACTTTCGTTGTTTTCTTCACTCACCGTCGAAGTCCTCCGTTTTACCGTACGTATCGTAGCTGTCACAGGATAAAATCCGCACGTCGTAATACTCGCCCTGTACCGCGTTTGCCGCGTTGAAATATACTCTGCCGTCTATCTCCGGCGCGCTGAAATACGCACGCCCGACAAAACAGCCTTTGTCGTAATCGATACCGTCGCACAGCACTTTTACCCTCTTGCCAACGTAACTCGAAAGATATTCCTGCGAAATCTCTCTCTGCACGGCGTAAAGCTTTTTCACCCGCCGCTTTTTCACCGCGTAAGGCACCTGCCCTTTCATCTTGTATGCGGGCGTATCGGGTTCGCGGGAGAAGGCGAAAAATCCGCAGTTGACAAGCTTTGCTTCCCTGATAAAGTCGCACATTGCCTCGAACTCTTTTTCCGTTTCCGAAGGGAAACCGCTTATAAAGGTCGAGCGTATGGCAATACCGGGTATTTCACGCTTTAATTTTTCAATCAACGCCAGATATTCTTCGCGCGTGCCCCGTCTGTTCATAAGTTTAAGTACACGCGTTTCGCTGTGTTGCAGCGGTATATCCAGGTATTTGACAATCTTGGGGTTATCCCTTACCTCGACAATCAGTTCGTCGTCGATCATATCGGGATAACAGTAAAGTAATCTTACACTATTAATGTTGACAAGTGTTGTCAACTTTTGCAAAAAATTTACTAAATAATTTTTTCCGTAGAGGTCAATTCCGTAACGCGAAACGTCCTGAGCAACCAAAATCAATTCGGAAACGTCACCCAGCTCCTCCGCCTCGCGCAGCAAATCCTCCATCGGATAGCTGCGATATCTGCCGCGGATTTTGGGAATTAGGCAGTACGTACAGAAGTTGTTGCAGCCGTCGGCAATCTTTAAATACGCATAATGACAGGGCGTAGTAACCACCCTGTCGCCGCAGTATTTATTATCGCCAAGCCCGACGAAATTAACTCTTTCGCCGTTATACGATTTTTCGAGAGCCTCGAAAAAATTATTATAATCGTCAATACCCAAAAACAAGTCCGCCTCGGAAAGCTGCGAATACAGCTCGCCGACGTACTTTTGCGGCAGACAACCGGAAACTACAAGCTTTTCGAGATTACCGCCCTTATAAGCGGCACACTCCAGAACCGTTTCGATAGACTCCTTGCGCGCCTCGTTCAAGAACGCGCAAGTGTTTACGATTATTACGTTTGCCTCTTCGATATCGTCGGTTATGGTGCAGCCGCGCGCACGGATAACGGACAAAAGTTTTTCGGTATCGACGCGGTTTTTATCGCATCCGAGCGATATTACGCCGAATTTCTTACGTGTAAAATCAATCATCAACGTCTCCGTAGCGCTGAATAAATTCCTCGCGGGATAACAGAACTTTTCTGGGTTTAGAGCCTTCCGACTGGGTTATGTAATTCATATTTTCCATCCAGTCGATAATCTTGCACGCCTTCATATAGCCTATGGGGAAACGACGCTGTATCATCGATACGGAAGCCTGATTGCTCGTCACGCAGAATTTGAGCGCCTTTATGAACGTATCGTCTACCTTGGACGCGTCGCCGCTCATATCCCCGCCCTCTGCGGGTGCGTCGGAGGGTTCTTCCTCCACCGTATTGATAAAGTCGCTTACGCTCTGGTCAAAGAACGTTTCGTTGTTCTGCTTGACGAAATCGGTGACCTTCTGTACCTCGTGCGTGTCGATAAAGCAACCCTGAATTCTCGCAAGCTCGGGATTTTCCGCCGAACGGAAATACAAGTCGCCTTTACCGAGAAGCTTTTCCGCACCGCCGATATCGAAAATACATCTTGCGTCGTCGAACGAGTTGACCTTAAAGCCGATACGCGTAGGCAGGTTAGATTTAATCAAGCCCGTAATGCAGTCGACCGAGGGGCGCTGGGTAGCCAGGATAAGGTGTATGCCGCACGCTCTCGACTTCTGAACAAGCCTTATAATACGGCTCTCTATGTCCTTTTTAGCCTGCAACATCAAATCGCCGAACTCGTCGAGAATAACTACTATCTTGGGCAACTTTTCCTCGCCCTCGGGCAAATGCGCGTTGTATTCGGTTAAATTCTTGGTTGCTATGCCCTTTTCGGTCATTTCCTTGAAGAGCTGATAGCGCCTCTCCATCTCCTTGATTGCCCAGTTGAGCGCCTTGATCGCCTTATCCACGTCGTAGATAATTTCGTTTATCATAAGGTGGGGCAGTTTGTCGTAGGAGATAAACTCTACCTGTTTGGGGTCGACGAGTATGAAACGCAACTCCTCGGGTCCGTACTTATAGAGCAAGCTGATAATAAGCGTGCTTAAACAGATACTCTTACCGCTGCCCGTAGTACCCGCAACCAGAAGGTGCGGCATCTTGGTAATGTCCGGGCAAACCACCTGCCCCTCTACGTTCTTACCTAAGGTGAAAGTTAAGCTGTTGGGCTTGGAGTTTAAGAAGGTACTGCTTGCAAGCATTGTCTTTAAGCCGACCACGCAGCGCGACGAGTTGGGAACTTCGATTGAAATCGCGCCCTTGGAATAGTTGAGATATGCGTTTACGTTCTCCTTCATAAGCGCCATAGCTATCGCTTCTCTGTATTTGAGCGCGTTTTTAATGTTGGTTCTGTCCTCGATAATTACGTCGTAGCGGGTAATCGCGGGGCCTACGACAACGTTGGAAATGCGGCTGTCGATACGGTAATCGGCGAGCGTGTCGCAGATTATCTGCTTGCTCTCCTCGATTTCCGCAGTGTTGACGTTGGTGTTTTCGGGATAGTCGTCCAGAAGGTCGAGCGAAGGGCGCACGTACTTTTTCCAAACGTGTTTGGGCTTTTCCTCGGGCACGGGCGCGGGTTGAGGCTCGGGAGCCTTGCGCGGCTGTTCACGCACGGGAGGCACGGCTTCGGCGCGCTCTCTTGCGGGCGGCTCGGCGGCGGGCTTTCTGTCGACAAGCGGCTTCTGGTCGCTGAACAGATTGTCGTTACCGCCCTCTTCGTCGAACAGATTTTCTCTGCTCCTCTCCCTTCTGTCGGATTTCAGCGACGACACGTCGGGTTCGACGCGCCTTTCGCTGCTCAGACGGGGATTGGACGAGCTGAACAAATCAAACAGACTGCTGCCCCTCTCACGCGGTTTTTCCGCGGGCTTGGGCACATCGACGCGCTCGGGCTTTGCCTCTTCGGGCGCGGGCGAAGGCGTTTCCGCACGCGGCGCAAATCCGTCCGCTTCGGGCTCCTCGCGCTTCACGTCGCGGATAATCGGCTGGTCGTTCGATTTCAGATCGTAAATATTGCTTTCACTGCGGGGACGGAGCTCGGTTAAATCGGGCTTGATTTCCTCCTCGGGCGTTTCTTCTACGTAAGCCGACGACGAATTCTCGTCTACGGTATAAGAATTGTATTCGTCCTCCGCCTGCGGCTTTTCCTCGTAGAGAGGTCTGTCGCCTAAATTGCTGACGGGCTCGTCGCCGTACAGGTACGAAGGCGTGCCGTCGCTCTCGCCGCCGTTTTCCACCTGCGATGCATAGTCCGACGTATACGACGTATTTGACGGAGCAACGCTCTGTCCGTCTGCGGGGGCGGAAGGATTGCTCGAAAAGCTTCTCAGGTAATCGCCGTCGTTCTGTACGGGGTGGTTGAAATACGAATCCTCTTTATAAATCATATTTCTGCGGTAGCTTTCCGCCGCAAACTCTCCGTTCTGGAACAGAATTTTTCTTCCGATATTTTCACGCGAAAATCTGTCGTCGTGACTCTCGGGCTCCTCGGCTTGCTGCGGCGCTGGCTTTTTCCGCGAAGACTGAACTTCGGTCTGTCTTACGTTCGTAACGATTTCGTGATTTTCGTTTACGGAATAAAGATTATCGGCTGTTTTCGCCTGCTGTTCGGACTGCGCGGTCTGCTCCTCTTCGTTCGAAGCAAGCTCCTTGGAAGAATGTGCGCGCGCAACCAATCTTCCGAGCACAAGGCTTCTCACCGCTAAAAACGCAAATACGCCGCACGCTACGGTGAGTAGCGAGAAAATGACATACGCTCCGATAAAGGTCGTGCCCTTGGCAACGGGGTAAACTATAATTCCGCTGATAACGCCGCCGAAAGAGTAACCCTTATATCCCTGCGCCGCGTTGTTGAAGCACTGCGCAAGATAGCCGCCGTAACTGCCCATCGGATAGTTGCGCGTGGTAACAGCGTGGAAAAGTAAAAACAGCATAAATACGGTCAACGCCGAAAGAGCAAAACAACGGACGTTGATTTTCAGTTTCTTTTCGAATACCAGCCACTCGCCGAGGTATGCTAAAAGCGAAACAATGAAATACGAGGCGTAGCCGAACGTGCCGTACATAAACGTGCATATCGCACCGCCGAAGCCCATAAATATGGCGCGGTTGGTCAAAAGCATTACCGTAAGCATAAAACAGAACAACAAAATCGTCATTCCGAGCGTTTCTCTCGTAAGTATATATGAATGTTTACCGTCGTTTTTCTTCTTGTTCACCGCAAATTCTCCGATTGAATTTTTCTGCATTTTTTATTATATCATTCGCAAGAAAAAAAGACAACAAATTGCGGGTTAAAAAATAAAAAACGCGCCTGCAATTTGCAAGCGCGCCAGATATTTTTAATTTATAATTAAAGTTTCGCCTTTCCCTCTTCCGCAGCCTCGATATTGTCGTTATTCCACGAGTACATTCCGCGGATTTCTTTACCCACTTTTTCAAGCTCGTGAGAGGCTTCCAAAGCCCTCTTTGCGTTAAAGTGCGCCCTGCCGTTATTGTTCTCGGCAATCCACTTAGAAG
>CAMWKX010000033.1 GCA_947174955.1 uncultured Clostridia bacterium
TCATTATTCTGCATTATTATCAATGACCTCGCTAAATTACTGTTTACCGTATAATATTTATATCATAAAAGTAACAGAAACTCAACCGATTAATTTAGCGTATTATATAAAACGTATCAATATCTCATCAGAGAAGAGGATTACTACGGCTTTCGCGCTTAGCGCCAAAACGAGCGTATGACAAAAAGCCATACGCTCGTTTTGGCGCAGAGGAGAGGATTCGAACCTCCGTACGTATTCCTACGTAACACGATTTCGAGTCGTGCGCATTCGACCACTCTGCCACCTCTGCAATCGGTCTAACATAGTTTATAACAATTGCTCGTAAATTTCAAGCAATTTTGCGTGGGTTATTTCAAAATTTTTTTATCAACCGTTTTCCTTGCTGCTATCTTACGTTGCTTTCATTGACATTTTATACAAATTATCGTACAATTGAACGTATAAAACCTCAGGAAGGATTTTTTATGCTTACACTTGATAAGGTTTACCACGCTAACTACGTTTTGAAAGACGCCATAAGAATGACCGACGTCATCTACTCCCCCGCCATTTCCAATATCAGCGGGTGCGACGTGTATTTAAAATGCGAAAATCTGCAGATTACCGGCTCGTTCAAGGTGCGCGGCGCTTACTATAAAATCGCTCAGCTCACCGACGAAGAAAAGGCGCGCGGCGTTATCGCGTGCTCGGCGGGCAACCACGCGCAGGGCGTTGCTCTCGCTTCAAAGAAGTTCGGCATAAAATCCATTATCTGTATGCCCGACGGCGCGCCCATTTCCAAAGTCGAGGCAACGAGAAGCTACGGCTCCGAAGTCGTTCTCGTACCCGGCGTCTACGACGACGCTCACAACAGGGCCGAAGAGCTGCACGAAAAGAACGGATATACCTTTATCCACCCCTTCGACGACGAGGACGTCATCGCTGGTCAGGGCACTATCGGTCTGGAAATTATGGATCAGCTCAAGGACGCCGACGTCGTCGTAGTCCCCGTTGGCGGCGGCGGTCTTGTTTCCGGCGTGGCTTACGCCGTCAAGTCGCTCAATCCCAAGGTGCGCGTGTACGGCGTGCAGTCGACTGGCGCGCCCAGTATGGCGAACTCGCTCGAACACCATAAAATCGAAACTCTCCCCTCCGTTTCAACCGTTGCCGACGGCATTGCGGTAAAGGAGCCCGGTCATATGACCTTCGATTTCTGTTCAAAGTACGTAGACGGAGTCGTTACGGTCAACGACGACCAGGTTTCCGCCGCAATTTTAACGCTTATCGAAAAGCAGAAAATGATTGCCGAAGGCGCGGGAGCGGTTGCTCTTGCCGCCGTTATGTTCAATAAGGTTCCCGACGTCAAGGGCAAAAAGGTCGTTTGCCTTATTTCGGGAGGCAATATCGACGTTACAATACTCTCGCGCGTTATAAACCGCGGACTTTTAATGAGCGGCAGACAGTGCTCGCTTACCATAGAACTTGTGGACAGACCCGGGCAGCTCGTCGGCGTTTCGGAAATCATAGCCTCCTGCGGCGGCAACGTTACGGGCGTTCTGCACGAGCGCAGCAACGAGGGCACCGCCATTAACGGCTGCTATCTGAAACTGCAAATCGAAACCAAGGACTTCGAACACATTAAACTAATTAAAGACAGCCTTAAAGCAAACGGCTTTAAAGTTTTATAAGGAGATAAAAAAATGAAAACCGTATCAACCGACAAAGCCCCCGCGGCGATAGGTCCCTACTCGCAGGCTAAAATCGCGGGCGGACTCGTATTCACGAGCGGACAAATTCCCGTAAACCCCGAAAACGGACTTATCGAAGCAAACGACGTTGCGGGTCAGACCGAGCAGGTTTGCAAAAACGTTGCCGCGCTTCTGGAGGCCGCAGGCACCTCCATCGACAAGGTTATCAAAACCGTCTGCTTCCTTGCAGACATCAAGCACTTTGCGGCGTTCAACGCCGTTTACGCAAAGTATTTTACCTCCTCCCCCGCCCGCAGCTGCGTTGCGGTAAAGGATATTCCCAAGGGTTGTCTGGTCGAAATCGAGGCGATTGCCGAGTTATAATATAACACCCCGCATTTAGTTGACACATCAACAAATTATTGATATAATTCCAATATAAGGTTAGGTTAAGACACTTATGAAAATTGCAATTGTAACGGACAGCAACAGCGGAATTACCCAGTCTCAGGCTAAGGAGATGGGCGTATTCGTCGTACCTATGCCCGTTTTAATCGACGGCGAACAGTATTTCGAAGATCTGACGCTCACTCAGGAGCAGTTTTACGAAAAACTGAAAGACGACAAAATTTCCGTTTCCACCTCTCAGCCCAGCGCTTTCGACGTGGGCGAGCTTTGGACGAAACTCTTGAAAGAATACGACAAAATTATACATATTCCTATGTCGAGCGGGCTTTCCGAAACCTGCCACACCCTTTCCCATTTGGCAGAAACCGAGTATGCGGGCAAGGTTTACGTTATCGACAACCAGCGCATTTCCATCACTATGCGCCAGAGCGTTATCGACGCGCAGAATATGGTAAAAGACGGCAAGAGCGCGGAGGAAATCCGCGACTGGCTTATGGATACAAAGATGCAGTCTTCCATTTACATTATGGTAGGCACGCTGAAATATCTTAAAAAGGGCGGCAGACTTACCCCCGCCGTTGCCGCTATCGGCACTCTTTTGAAAATCAAGCCCGTGCTTCAGATTCAGGGCTTCAAGCTTGACCAGTACGCAAAGGTAAGAAAGGTTGCCGACGCCAAGACGACGATGATGAACGCTATCGACAACGACCTCAAAAACAGGTTTGCCGAGCTGAGAGCGGCGGGCAAAATGGTTCTTGCCATTGCTCACACCGAAAACTACGACGAGGCAAAAATTTTTGCGGAGGAACTCGAGGAAAGATTCCCCGACCTGAAGGTTGTGCATATCGACCCCCTTTCCCTTTCCGTTTCCTGCCACATAGGACCCGGCGCGCTCGCTTGCGCAACAATGATTAAATATTGATATTTTGTAATAACCGTTCACATTTCTGCGGACGGCTATTATATTCATTGGACTTTTTGCACAATATATATTATAATTGTCATATAAATTAATTACAAAGGTGAAATAAATGAAGATTGCCATAGTTACGGACAGCAACTGCGGAATACCTATCGAGCAAGCCAGGGAGTTGGGCATAGAAATTCAGCCTACCCCCGTTTTGGTGAACGGCGAGCAGCACTTCGAAGAGGAAGGCTTTACGCAGGAGCAGTTTTACGAGGCGTTGAAAGACGATAAGACTACGGTTGCAACCTCCCAGCCCAATCCCTACGACGTTGCGGAGCGCTGGCGCAGACTTTTGAAATCTTACGACGAAATTTTATATATGCCCTTATCGAGCGGACTTTCGGAGACGGCTTTGACCATTAAGAAAATGGCTGAAACCGAGCCCGAGTTCGTAGGCAAAGTTTACGCTTTGGACAATCACAGAGTTTCCATTACGCAAAAGCAGACAGTTTTCGACGCGCTCAAAATGATTGAGGAAGGCAAGACCACTAAGGAAATTTACGATTACTTTATGGCGACGGGCAAATACTCCTCCATTTATATCGCCCTCGGCACGCTTAAATTCTTGAAAAAGAGCGGAAGACTTACTCCCGCCGCCGCGCTTGTCGGCACGATGCTGAGCATTAAACCCGTTTTGCAGAATCACGGCGGAGTGTTTGACCAATACAAAAAGGTCAGAAAAATGAGCGACGCGAAAAAGGTTATGATCGAGGCGCTCGAAAACGACCTTAACGGCGAGTTCAAGGAACTGCGCGCGCAGGGCAAAATGACCATCGGCGTCGCGCACACTCAGAATTTCGAAGAGGCGAAAATTTTTGCCGAGGAGCTGAGAGCGCATTTCCACGACTGCGAACTGCGCTACATCGATCCCCTTTCCCTCTCCGTTTCCTGTCACATAGGACCGGGCGCGCTTGCCTGCGGCTGTGCAATTAAATATTAATATTTAAAAAATTTTCCGTCCGCGGACAGCGGGCGGATTTTTATTTTCTGAGAACGGGCGAGTGCGGCATACAGTTTTTGCGGTTATAGATTATGCCTATCACCAGGCTGTTGACCATAAGATAACTCCACAACAGAAATACTATCACCGCGGCGATTGCTCCGTACAGTCTTTGCGGGTCGGCAAAGCGCAGATAAATCGTAAAGCCGACGGCAAATATCAACCACAGCGCGACGGTTAATAACACTCCCGGCACCGTGTTTTCGAAACCGAGGTTGTACGGGCAGGCAAATATGTTCAACAGCAGCGCGATAAAGAACGCGCTCATCGTTAAAAATACAATGGATATCAACTGCGCGATCCATTCGGGCATTATGCTCGTCAGTACACCCAGGCCAAGAAAAGGTACGGCGGCGGCAAACGCGACGAGCACTATCGTGGCAAAAACCGCCAAAAGGGCGGAAAAACGCAGACTCAGCCCGTTCTTCTTCATACGGTTGTCGTAGATGATTTCTCCGCTCCGCCTCAGGTGATAAAAAAAGTTTGTCGACGACCATAGCGAAGTGACGAGCAATATTATGCCCGCCCCGCCCGTTGCCTCCTTTGCCGAGCTTTGCAGATATTCGAGGACGGGCGTTACTGCGGAAAACACGTCGTTGTCCGTGAGCACTCTCAAATCTATTTCTCCGACTATGAGCGCAAGCCAGAATAAAAACGGCGTGACCGACATCAGCAGAAAATATACCAGCGTGCCCGCAAGCGTGGAAAAACGCTTGTCCGTAAAATATTTTATTTCCTCCACTACTTTGCGCATACAATTATTTTTGACTTAAATTTTATCGTTATACAGAATTTAAGCGGGGAACGGTTTTATTGCCGTCCCCCGCCGTCGTCCGTCAGTTATTACAACCGCAACCGTTGTTGCAACCGCAACCCGAGCGGTTATTCGAACAGCCGCAGCCGTTGTTGCAACCGCAGCCGCTTGAACTCTGGGTGCTGAAACCCGCGCCGCCGCTCCAACCGTTGTCCCAGTTGAACCAGCACGAGCTGCAACTGTTGCAAGAATTGCAGCCGCAGCCGTTACCGCTGCGCGAGTTGCCGCAGGAATTGCAGCCGCAACCGTTATTATTGCAACCGCAACCGGAACGGTTATTCGAGCAGCCGCAACCGCTATTACCGTTGGAATTACCGCTCAGTAAAGACAATAACCCGCAACCGCAAGATGAACGGTTACAGGAATTACAAGAAAAGCACATAGTAAATTTTCCTTATCTTTTGAATTCGGCCGGAGTTTTTCCGCCCCAACCTATACTTTATTATATGTGCTCTACGTAATTTTGGTTACGTTAAAAGCCCCGCGGCTTTTGTCGCGGGGCTATGTATATTAATTATTAATTATTCGCCGAAATATCTCTTCAAAAGGCCTGCAAAGCCTGCGCCGTGACGAGCCTCGTCCTTTGCCATCTCGTGAACGGTGTCGTGAATTGCGTCGTATCCGAGCTGCTTAGCCTTCTTTGCGATTGCCATTTTGCCCTCGCAAGCGCCAGCTTCCGCCGCCGCGCGAAGCTCTAAGTTCTTCTTGGTCGAATTGGTTACGACTTCACCCAAAAGCTCTGCGAACTTGGAAGCGTGTTCAGCCTCCTCCAAAGCGTAACGCTTGAAAGCTTCGGCTACCTCGGGATAACCTTCGCGGTCGGCAACTCTTGCCATAGCAAGGTACATACCTACCTCGGTGCACTCGCCGGCAAAGTTGGCGCGCAGTCCGTCCATAACTTCCTTGTCTTCAACCACGCCGTCGCCGATATGGTGTTCAGCCGCATAAACGGTCTTGGTCTCTTCCACGGGTGCAAAGGTCTTAGCCTTGCATACGGGGCAAACTTCTACGTCGTCGGCTACAATTTCGCCGCAAACTGTACATCTTTTCATATTGATACACTCCTGAAAATTTTTATTTTTTGTTTGTTCACATTCTACCATAATATGGTAAAAATTTCAACAGTTTAACCCAAAATTTCACGCTGTAATTTTTCAAAATTTTCGGCGAACCGCGTAGCGCCCGCCTCTTCGAGCTGCTGTCTGCTGCGGTACCCCCAAAGCACCGATATGCAGTCCAGCCCCGCGTTTGAAGCAGTTTCCACGTCCGCCTCGCCGTCGCCTACGAACAGGCACTCATCTTTTTTAACGCCGAGCTTTTCCAGAATACCGTACACCGCCTGCGGGTCGGGCTTTAAAGGTACGCCGTCCGTCTGCCCCAAGATACAGTCAAACGCGTACTTTTTGAAAAATATCTCTTCTGCACGCATTGCCGCGGCGTGCGGCTTGTTGGTCAGTATCGCGAGCTTCACTCCCGCGCTTTTCAAAGCGCAGAGCGCCTCGTCCTCACCGTCAAAAATACGCGAAAGCTCGTTATCGCTCTGTGCGTATATAACTTTGTAATATCCCAAAATCTCGTCAAGTCTGTGTAAATTCTCCTTACCGATTGCAAGGCGGACAAGCTCCCGCGCGCCGTTGCCGATATAGCTTTGCGCCTGCTTTCGCGTTATCTGCGGCAAGTTAAAATGCGCAAGCGTACCGTTGAGTACGAATAAAATGTCGTTAAGGCTGTCTAAAAGCGTGCCGTCCAAATCGAAAATAACCGCTTTATACATATTACATTTTCTCGGGAACGCCTATACCGAGAAGCCCCAGCGCGTTGGTAAGCGTCTGCTTTGTAGCAGCCGTGAGCGCAATGCGGAAAGCTTTTGCGCCCTCTTCCGCGGTTAAAATTTTGCAGTCGAAATAGAATTTGTTGAACTTCTGCGAAAGGTCTACGGCATATCGCGCGATAATGCTCGGCTCGAACTTCTCCGCCGCCTCCTTTACCGCGTCGGGGAAGGAGGCAAGCGTCTTTATAACCTCGTATTCCTGCGGGAGCAATTCGGGAACGGCAAACTGCGACCAATCGACGTTCTCAGCCTTTTGAAGTACGGAATTTGCGCGCGCGCAGGTGTACTGGCAGTAAACGCCCGTTTCGCCCTCGAAGCTTAAAACCTTGTCGTATGAGAACACAATATCCTTGATTTTGTTGTTGTACAGCGCGCCGAAAATAACCGAGCCTACGCCCACCTTTTCGGCAATCTCGCGCTTGTTTTCAAGTGCGGGATTTTTCTCGTTTATGACCGTATATGCCTTTTCCACGCACTTTTCGATTACGTCTTCGAGCCATACGACCTTGCCCTTTCTCGTGGACATTGCGCCGTCTTCGAGCGAAACCATTCCGTACGCAACGTGCACCATATCCTTCGCCCAGTCCTTGCCCAGAAGTTCGAGCACCTTGAAAATCTGCTTGAAATGTAAATTCTGCTGATAAGCTACGACGTACAGACATTTATAAAAGTCGTAATTTGCCTTGCGATAATACGCCGCCGCGAGGTCGCGCGTGGCGTACAGCGACGCGCCGTCCGAACGCAGTATCAGGCAGGGCGGCATTCCGTAGCTTTCGAGGTCGACTATCTTCGCCCCCTCGCTCGTCTTTAAAAGCCCCTTTTCTTCAAGCTCGTCGATTACTGGCTGCATTTTATCGGAATAGAAACGCTCGCCGTTGTAGCTGTCGAACTTGACGCCGAGACGTTCGTAAATCTTGTTAACGTAGGCAAGCGTGAGCGACTTGAACCACTCGAAAATTTCGTTCGCCTCTCTATCGCCGCTCTCGATTAAACGGAAGTATTCGCGGGCTTCCGCCTCCATTTCCTCGGTCGCCTCGCTGTTAAAGCGCACGTATAAATCGTTGACCGCGTGTATGCCGCCCTTTTCGACTTCCTCTTTATTGCCCCAGTGCTTGTATGCGCAGATGAGCTTGCCGAACTGCGTGCCGTAGTCGCCGAGGTGGTTTATGCCCACGACTTTGTAGCCGAGAAATTCGTAGATTTTGTACAGCGCGCTGCCCAGAACGGTCGTGGAAAGGTGACCTATGTGGAAAGGTTTTGCGATGTTTACCGACGAATAGTCGATACACACCGTTTTGCCGTTGCCCTCCGTAGACGAACCGTATTCGCCTCCCATCACTCCGATTTTCAGAATTTCCGCAAGCGTATCCTTCGCCAGACCCTCTTTGTCGATTTTGAAATTCAGATAGCCGTTAACCGCCGAAACTTCCTTAATTACATTGTCGCAAGTAATCTGAGCCGCAAGTTCCTCGGCAATTTTGACGGGAGCTTTACGCAAAATCTTTGCGAATTTGAAGCAAGGCAGGGCATAGTCGCCCAATTCGGTATTGGGCGGGAGCGCTATCGCCGCTTCGATTTCGGCTGCCGCCACGCCGTCCACGTTGATTTTTTCTGCTATATATTTTTTGTAGTCCATAATTACGTTCATTTTATCACACGCGCAAAATTTTAGCAACTTTTAGCGCAAACCGTTTTGAATTTTTAAGTGTTTATATTATAATTTAAGAAAACATTATCAGAGGTTTATCGACTTATGAAATTAGGCGTTGTCGGACTGCCCAACGTGGGAAAGTCAACACTGTTTAACGCTATTACTCACGCAGGGGCGGAAGCCGCAAACTACCCATTTTGCACGATCGAGCCCAACGTGGGCGTGGTTGCCGTTCCCGACGAGCGGCTGGACAAGCTTGCCGCTTTATACCAGAGCAAAAAGGTCACTCCCGCCATTGTTGAATTCGTAGACATTGCCGGTCTTGTCAAGGGCGCTTCCCGCGGCGAGGGTTTGGGCAACAAATTTTTATCGCACATACGCGAGTGCGACGCCGTCGTACACGTCGTGCGCTGTTTCGAGGACGAAAACGTTACTCACGTAAGCAACGCCGTCGACCCCATTGCCGACATTACCACCATTACCTTGGAGCTGATTTTAGCGGATATCGAGGCGGTTAACAAGCGCCAGGACAGAATCCGCAACACGGCTAAGGGCGGCGCGAACAAGGAAGCCGCGGCGGAATACGCCGTATTGGAACGGCTGGAAAAACATTTATCCGAGGAAAAGCCCGCCCGTCTTTTCGGGTGCGACAAATCGGAAAAGCCGTTTATTGACAACCTCTTCCTTCTGACGGCTAAGCCCGTAATTTACGCGGCTAACATTTCCGAGTTCGATATGGGCAAGCCCGAGGACGAGATTGCAAACGTTGTTAAAGTAAAAGAATACGCCGCCCAAGAAGGCAGCGAAGTTATGGTTATTTGCGCCAAGACCGAAGAAGAACTCTCGCAGATGGAGCCCGACGAGTGCGCTATGTTTCTGGAAGAGCTCGGACTTTCCGAGAGCGGACTTAACCGTCTTATAAAAAAGAGCTACCACCTTTTGGGGCTCATATCCTACCTCACCGCAGGCGAAAAGGAAACGCGCGCCTGGACTATCGTCAACGGCACGAAAGCTCCGCAGGCGGCGGGCGTTATTCACACCGATTTCGAAAAGGGCTTTATCCGCGCGGAAGTCGTTGAGTGGCAGACGCTTTTGGAATGCGGCGGACTTGTCGGCGCGCGCGAAAAAGGCAAGGTGCGCTCCGAGGGCAAGGAATACGTCGTCAAGGACGGCGACGTTATCTTATTCCGCTTCAACGTCTAATAATGATTTAATAATCTCTTCACGCAAGGGGGAATTCGCACCGAATTCTCCCTTGGTTTCGT
Organism: uncultured Clostridia bacterium; assembly: GCA_947174955.1. Lineage (GTDB taxonomy): Bacteria > Bacillota > Clostridia > Christensenellales > Borkfalkiaceae > Coproplasma. The sequence continues at coordinate 9,607 of CAMWKX010000033.1, forward strand.
TTTGCAAATCTTTCAAAATTTTGCCGCCGCGCATTACGATTATTCTGTCGGCAAGATACAGCGCCTCGTCGATATCGTGCGTAACGAAAATTACTCCCCTTTCCTCTTCCGTCTGCAATTCTTTAAACATCTCCATTACGGAAAGCTTGGTCTTTAAATCGAGCGAGGAAAAGGGTTCGTCCATCAACAAAACGTCCGACTTTTTCAAAAACGCGCGGCAAAGTGATACCCTTTGCGCTTCACCGCCCGAAAGTTGCGCGGGATACGATTTCAATTTGTCTTTCAACCCCGTTCGTTCAAGCATATGTGCCGCGCAATCGCCGTCCGCACCCGTAAATTTCAGATTGCCCTCAACCGTTAAATTGGGGATAAGCCGAGGGGTCTGGAACACGTAAGAAACGCTCTTTTGAGTAATTTCGCCGCCGTAGGCGATAAGTCCCGCAACAGCATTCAAAAGCGTGGTTTTGCCGCACCCGCTTTCGCCGAGAATACAAGTAATCCCATTATCTTCGATATCGAGATTGAAATTTTCATAGACGGTCAGATTTTTATATTTTTTAGTC
>CAMWKX010000034.1 GCA_947174955.1 uncultured Clostridia bacterium
CGTTTCTTTGACGTTACCCCAGGGATATACCGCGGCGACGAGCGGAAAAGAGGTTTCGCGCAGCGAGGCGGGCGAGGTCGTAACGACCCGCTACGAGCTGAAAAAAGCGCGCGATTTCGCCGCCGTGCTTTCCAACAAATTCAAGACTTTGACCCGCGACGTCAACGGGTGCGCGGTCACCCTATACTACTGCGGCGACGACGAGCCGACGCGCGAGGCGGACGCCGCGTGCGAGAGCCTTGCCTACTTCTCCAAAACGTTCGGCTCATACGCTTACCCCACTCTTTCCGTAGTGCTTACGCCCCTTTACGTCAGCGGTATGGAATACCCCGCGCTGACTATGATTAACAGTGCGCTGGACGAGGCGGACACTATATACACGATTGCGCACGAAAACGCGCATCAGTGGTGGTACGCGATGGTCGGCAACGACCAGGTCAACTGCGCGTGGCAGGACGAGGGCTTAGCCGAATACTCGACGATATGCTTCTTCGAAAACCACCCCGCTTACGGCTTCACCCGCACCCAGGCTTTGGGCACGGCTATCAAGTCGTACAGGGCGTACTATTCGGTTTACAACCAGATTTTCGGCAAGGCGAACACCTCGATGACGAGAAATCTGGGCGAGTTCGACAGCGAATACGAGTACGTCAACGTTGCATACAACAAGGGACTTTTAATGTTCGAAGCGGTGCGCACGGGTATGGGCGACAAGAAGTTCTTCGCGGCGGCGAAAAGCTATTTCGAAGACTGCCGTTTCAAGATTGCCTCTCCCGACGACCTCATATCCCACTTCGCGGCAAAGCACGACGTCGAGGGACTGTTTAACAGCTACATAGAAGGCAAAGTCGTCATTTGATTTGGTTGCAATTATGCTGAATTCGGGCTATACTGTTTAAAAATAAGGAAGTAAGAGTATGCCCATTTTACAGTATCAATGCTCTGCGTGCGGAAAACAGTTTGACGAGCTGGTTAAAAAATTTTCGGACGAAGTACGCTGTCCCGGTTGCGGCGCGGTTGCAACCCGGCTGTACTGCGGGGAAATGTTCTCCGCAACGGGTAAGCCCGCAAAGAAGTGCAGCGGCAACTGCAAAACCTGTTCAGGTTGCAAATAAACTTTTTAATTTAATATGAATAAATGTGCCCGACGCGGGCAATAACCCCTCTGTAAGAAATTGCAGGGGGGCTTTTTTATGCGCAGATTACGCGGTTTTGCCGTTTTGATTTTTACCGCAGTCGCGGCGGCTTTGGTTCTGTGCGCCGTAACCGCTCTGCCCGACCGCCTCGCATTCAACGGCGGCGAACGGTACACCTTCTACGTCGGCAACACCTCTAAAAACTGCCGCGTTGTAAGCTGCACCGCTTCCGAAGCGGCTCTCACCCGCCTCACCTTGCAGGACGTCTGCGGCGAAAGCGCAACCTTTTCAACCCTCGATATCGACGGATTTTTAAAGAGCGTCAACGGCGAAATAATGTTCGAAGAGCGTTTGGACGACAGCGTTAACTACTACTGCACCGCCGACCTGCCATACTCCGTTGAACTGTACGAAAAGACGATTAACCTGCATATATGCGTGCGTGAAGACGGCGTTACGGTGGGTTCGCCCATAATTTTCGGCGGGTACTGAAAAAATTTTATTTTCATTGTATAAGCATTTCGGACTGTGGCAATAACCAACCCGAAGCTCAGGCTAAGAAAAACAAAAAAATAAAAAGGAGCAATAAATATGAGCCAAGAGAAGAAAACGCACAAAAGAAAAGTTCTGTTCAGATATCTCATTTTAGCGGCGTGCATACTGCTTATTGCTGCGATTACGGTCATCACGGTATGCGCAGTGAACGACTGGTTCCAGCCGCGGCTTACCGTTGACAGCGGCGTCACCACGCCCGTAGACCCCATCAACCCCGATGACCCCGACAAGCCCGATAAGCCCACCGACACCACCGTCACCGCGGCTAATCCCGTGAGCAATATGGACGTCACCAGAGATTACAGTTTCAACAGAGACGTAACCCTGTCCGGTTCCTTCCGTTTCCACACGGCTATGGATATGGCGGCGAAAGTCGGCGACAGAGTAGTTGCCTGCCTTGACGGTACCGTAGAGGAAATTACCGTTAACGACAAGCTTACCGCTACCACCATTACCATCGCTCACGAGGGCGGCGTTAAGACCCGCTACCGCTTTATCAACGTTAAGGAAGGTCTTAAAAAGGGCAGTAAGGTTAAGCGCGGCGAACAGATAGGCACCGTTGCCGAGCCCACCGGCAACGAATTCAAACAGGGTCCTCACCTGCATTTCGAAGTTGAAAAGAACGGCAAGCTCATCGACCCCGCCGAATTTCTTGAAATAGCCGACAAATAAAAACATTTCATATCCCCCCATTATACAGGCCCCGCGGGCACGCTTGCCCGCGGGGCCTGTTAACGGTTTTCAATCACGATTACAGCTATTCACGGCGGACAAGCTTAAAAATGTTAAAAACTAAACGTTTTTGTAAATTATGAAAACTTTCAACATTTTTGCAAAAACAAACAAGTAAATTAACATAATTTATCCGTTCTATCATATATTTATGTTACAAACTAACAAAAATAAATTTTTCAAAATTTTAATAAATGTTATTGACTGACATTTTGTTTGGTGCTATACTGCTTGCGAAATCGGAAGTAAGTCCGATATAAATACAAGAAATCAATCTTGCGGAGGGTAAATTCCGCATCAACTTACAGGAGGTAAGAATATGTTCATTTACGATAGTTTAAACTATCTCGCCGACGAAAACGAAGAATTGGGCATCAGCCCTCTTTCCTACGTCGTACTCGATTGCGGCAGATAATACGAAAGAAAAATGCAAACTTAATAATAACGGGCGGGCGGTGCGCTTTATAGCGTGCCGCCCGCTTGACTTTTTAGTCGTTTAACCTTATTATATTTATATATGATTAAATTCGACGGCGGCGAAGTGACCGACCGCATTAAAGCCAAGCGCATTTTAAACGGATTGAGTATCCTGTTTTTCAGCGTTATTTTGTGCGAGGCGCTCATCGTCGCGGTATTGTCTAAAAACGCCACAAGCAACTGGGGATTGTATATCGCACTGTACGTTCAGCTCGGCACTTTCGCAGTTCTGTACGTTCTCTATCTCGCTACCCTCTTTGCGCAGGGTGGAAGACGACTTAACTACGCCGTCTGCAAGGAGATTGCCGAAGGCTTGCTTGCGCGCGAAGATATGTTCAAGGGCGGCGGCGTTATCGAATTTTCCGCCGACTACTCGGGCGACGTTCTCACCCTCTCGCGCAAAAATTTTACAGGCGCGATAACCATCGACCCCTCCCGCCTCGCTTCCGCGGAAGCCTTAGGCGGCGCGGGCGCAAAAATCGAGCTGGATTTGAAAGCTTTGAAAGCCGTGCCCTCGCTGTACGCGACCGCGGGCACTAAGCTTTGGCAGTTTTTGCAGGGCTACTACGCTCTGCACGGCGAGAAAGAAGGCGCCGAGAGCGTTACAATCACCGACAATATGGGCAAAACCCCGCTTACGCTGACGGTTTTCGTCAAGGGCGCGGGCGCAAAGAAAAATACAAAAAACTACTTTATCGAAAAAGGACTTATAAAATGATTGATCTGACCTCACCGGAATTGCAATCCACGTTTAAAAAGATAGAGCGCACGACGCTGGTTACGAACGTTACGATGTGCGTAATCACTCTGCTGGCTGCCGCCGTCGCCATTTGGGGCAACACCGCCACCAAGGGCAAGTCGAGCTGGTCGGAGATTATGTTCTACGTACTTATCGCAGTGCTTGCCGTCTACTTTACCGCGCTTTTGGCGTGGGAAATTTACCTGCGCACCAAAAATTCCAAAGCGATGCACGCGTTCGTTGCGCAGGGCTTTCTCGACAACGAGGAGTTTTTAAACGGCAGCGACCTTGATAAGGGTGCGGCAACGCTCGAATTCGAAACGACGCTTGCGGGCGATAAGTTGGTCGTGATGCGCTCAGACAGCGGCAGGTTTGTGGAATTCGACCTCGCGCCCATACGAAATTACAGCTCTATATGCGCGTACACGGTGCGGCTTGCCAAGCGGTTCGTGCGCGACTACTACTCCTTGGCGGCGCAGAAGGGCGGCGTTAAAAACGTGACTTTAATAAACAAAGTTCAGGGGCGCGGCAAAAAACACGTGTACGTGCAGGACGGAAAACCCAAGTTCGCGCTTTTAATGAAATTGAGCTACTACATAAGACACGGCTTAGTTAAATAATTAAAGCCCCGCGCCAAACGGCGCGGGGCTTTTTATTTACTTATTTACCCTGCTTTTCTTTTCGCCTATATATTCGGCGTGAAAGCGGGCGACCTCTTCGGGGTCGACCGAAATCTTTTGGAGCGCACCCGTACATTCGTTGGCGCTTGCTCCGCCCTCGAAGACTTCGTCAATAATCTTTTTACTGTTTTTCTTTCCCATACAAACAGTGTGGGCATTGCGGAAATATTTATACCTTAATTCTTACGCGCAAATAATGACAATCGACAATACCGTGCCGACAAGCGTAACAATTGACGCAATCAGGTACTGCATATCTAACTTACCGATCGATTTCTTTGTCTTAATCGCCTGCAAAACGTAAATAGCCGCCTGCGCGATATTAGCTATCAAAAGGACTACGCCGAATACTATCTTAACAGTCCTCAACGCCGAGGGATAATTCAAAGCACCAAGCGCAAAGGGCAAGACAAAACTAATCATAAAGAAAAACGTTATCGCGACCGTCGCGATCGAGTTCCTGACAGCCTTCGTGTTGTTGGCTACCGCCTGGCTATTGCCCGACGCCCTGTACGTCGACGAACTTCCCGCAACGTTCTGCGCCTGCTCTCTGCGCAGCTGTTCGTTCGCCGTCGCGCCCGCCTGCATAAGACCGCCCCTCTTGAAGGTTCTTCTGTTGGGGATTTCGGTGATAATAACTTCCTTGGTGACGGGCTTTTTGAAGCAGCCGCTCTTGAACGTGTAGCTGCCCGTGTCGGGAGTGTCGAGTACAGCGACTTCCTTGAACGTTTCGCTGCACACGTTGTAGAGGAGTATTAACTTCAAGTCCACCGTCTTGTATTCGGTGTTGTAGCGCTCCTTGTCTACGGGCACTTCCACCTTGTACGTAACGCGCTTGGTCTTGTAGAGATAAATCTCGTCCTGATTGCCCGGGCTCATTACCGCGCTTGCAACGTTGAACGCAACCTTTTTGAGCCATTCGCCGTCGAAGTTTACGCTGTAAAGCGAGTTTGACCAGACGTACGTGGTTGCCGTTTCGTCGACTTTTTCGCTCCTTAACAGATAAATCGCAGAATCGGTAACTTCGATGAAGTTCTCAACGTGGTCGATTATCTCCCTCTGCTCGCTGCCGTCCTCTCTTACCATACAGAGAGTGTTGAAGTAGTCGACGTAGTAAATATATCCGTCCTTGATGATAACCAGCTTTTTGAACTGTCTGCAAAGGGGAATGTATTTGCTGCCGTCCGTGCTCATCTTTACGAGAGCCTGGTTAATACCCTTGCCTGTCAGGAAATACAGCCAGCCGTTTCTTACGGCGAGCGCGTCCTCGAAATAGCTTCTGTTGTTCTTGATTTCTATCTTTCCGGTGCCGTCGGCGTTTACTCTGTAAAGAGTTTTAACATCTTCGTTACCTACGAAATAATAGAACATTCCGTCGACGTGGCGGAAATATTCGAACACGTTGGTTTCGATAAGCCTGCTTGCGCCCGACTTGAAGTCGTAAACGTAAAGGTCCTTGTTGTAGTCATTGGGCGATTGAAGGAAATATACCGCTTTGCCGTCAACGACGTCCACGATTTCCGTTTCGGCGTTGAGCACCGTTCTGTTCTCGCCCGTTTCGCGGTTGTAAGCGTAGAACCTGTTGCTGTCCCTTCCTTCCGTGGTCGTTATGCTTTCATAGAAAATCTCGTCCCCGTAAATGCAGTGGATATCCACGAGCTCGGGAATAACCGCTTCCAGCGTGCTGTTGACGAGGTTGAGCGCAACGAGTGAGAAGTTATTCTTGGTAACAACCTTGACTTCGGGCTCCTTCTTGCCGAAAAGTCCGCCGAGGCACCCCTTCTTCTCTTCCTTTGCAATTGCGTTCAGCTTTCTTAAAATGAACAGCTTGTTGTCCGTCAGGTACAGATTGCTCTTGGGGTCGCAGGACTTGCTTATTATGTCAAAGCAGATATCCTGCGGTCTGTAACTCATTATAACCGTTTCCGCCGAAGGCTGCTGCGCCTGTTCGCCCTCGGTCTTTTCCATAACGGAAGTTTCGCTGTTGAAAGAGCAGATTGAGTTGCCGTTCTTGACGTAGAACAACACGCCGCCGTAGCAGCACAGAAGGTTGGTTATGCCCGTTACGCACGGCTCGGAAACCTGCTGCTTGTTAACGATTTCGTACATATTGTACAGCTGTCTGCCGTTTTCCTGAGCGGGCTGCTGCGCCTGGTTTTGCGCCGCGTTGTTGAGGTTGTTCATCGGCAACGACTGGGCAACCGCTCTCTTTATTCTGTAATACTTTCTGCCCAGTCTTATAAATATACCGTCGGGTATGGCGAATTTAAGCCAGGCGTCTATCTTTTCCGCGTACTCGTTAGCGTCCTTGTAGCCTATTATGGAATTGAATTTTTCAAGCGCGGGACGCATATCGCCGCCGCCGTTGTACGCTGCAACCGCGTCGTTATACACTTCTTCCGCATTGATATTGTTCGCCGCGAGCTTATCGATAACCTTCTGCTGCTTGGCGGACTTTGCGGCGGAATAGCCGGGAAGCTCCTTGTAATCTTCAATGCGCTTAACGGCGTTGAGGGAAGTTTCGAGCGAGGCAAACTGCGCCGTCATCGACTGCAACACTTCTTCCGAACCGTTGTACTTTTTGTAGTATTTGATAGCGTTGTTTAACTTTTTGAGAATGTCGTGTCTGCCCGTCGCCAGCTTGTTTACGAGTCTTCTGTACGTATCGAAGTAAACGAAGCTTTCCGCAAAGTCGTCGTTTTTAACGTACTCGTCGCAGAACTTTGTTTCGAGCTTCTTCAACCCGCCGAGCTTTTTGAGAAGAGGCGTGGTTACAGCCATAAACTGCAACTCCCAGGTTGCGGGATTGGACGCCGACTTGATTAAAATCTTATCGACGATTTTGTCCACAACGGGAATGCTGAGAGCGGACGTTTCCGCAAAGTCGTCCCAGTCGTAATTATCGAAGTAGTTTTCGAGGTAAGCAAGCGCCGACTCCGCTTCGTCGATATACGATACTATCGACTCCGAAGCGGAAGCCCCCGCATAAGTAGCTTCGCTCTCGCCGCCCTTATTGTAGGCAGGCTTGCTTTCAAGGTCCTTTATGTAGGACTTGGTTCCGCACATACCGCATACTTCGTGGTCGGTTTCTCTTCCGTTGTCGGGAATTTCGTGCAGAATAGGTCCGTTACAGTTGGGACACAAATAGTGTACAGTTCTGGACATTTCATACTCCTTATCTTTTTTTGATTGAATATCTACTCGTTGTTTTCAACGCTTATTCCTTTTTTCAGGGCCAGTCCTCGCCGCCGTTAGGCGGTTTGCAACGGCATATACGGCGTATGCCCTTTATTATCCCGACGATAAGCCCGTACTTTTTGATAGCCAGCAGCATATACGTCGAACAGGTGGGCACGAACCTGCACTCCCCGCGCACGGACAGGGGCGCGTACGCTTTGTACATCAGCACGCAACCCATTGCGAAAAGGCGGAACGGATAGTAGGTCAGAACGATTACGATTAAAATTCCCGCCCACAGCGGCACGGGCAGAAGCTTTAAGCCCGCAACCACTCCGAAAGCCGTCCAGAAGGCGGCTACGATAAAGAGTTGCAGCCAGAAATAGACGACTAAATCCCGCACGCGGACTTCGCGCAGTTGTTTCATTTAAGATTTGCGCATTTGGCGTTTCTGAGTTTCAAAGCGCGCTTTATCTCGTCCGCCGCCGTCGCCGCGGCAACGTACTTCACCATATTATTTTTCAAAATCGCTCCCCTCCGTATCGGTATCGCAGTTGGGGCAAACGGTCATTCTCGGCGTAAGCGGATATCCGCATTTGGGGCAGGTCCTGCCGTGCGCGCTGTTGTACTGATGGGTCTGCTGCTGAACAACCTGTCCCTGCGGCTGAATTCTGTTGCCGCACACACTGCAAAACGCCGCGTTGGGTTGAAGCGGATTGTTGCACTGCGGGCAGATATTGACCGCGTTGGGAGCGCCGTAAGGATTGAAATACTGGTTGCCGGGCATCATTCCGGGATAAGCCGGATAGCCCATAGGCGCCATACCGGGATAGGGCATACCGGGGTACCCCATAGGAGGGGGCGCCATTCCCTGGCGGGGATTCTTTGCAAGCTCCTGCTGGGTTGTCCAGTACTGCTCGTCCTGATAGGTATAGCCCTGAATTTCCCTCTCCATTGCTTTCGCGTCCGCCATACGCACGGTGCGCATATAATCGGCATCCGTCTGCGCCTGCGAATCGAGAACCAAATCCGAGCGCGCGTTTATCTTGCGCTGTCTTTCGAGCAGACGCCGCTGTGATTCCGCGTCCACAGAGATATCCATAATGTTGAGATGCAAAGCTTCCAGTCCGAAATCTTCAAGCCGTGTATTGAGCTTGCGCTCTACGCTCTCGGAAAGTTCGGCAAGCCTGGTCTGGATTTCCAGAAAGCTCACGCCGCTGGTCCTCATCAGCGTGGCGATATCCGTTTTGAGCACGGTCATAAGTTCGGAGCGCACCGTTTCGGACAGACGGTCGAGGGTGTAACCGCCCATTCTGCCGTTAATGCTTACTACGAAGCGCATCGCGTCGCTTATTTTAACCTTTAAATTGCCGTTCGCACCCACCTGTACGATCTCGTTATAGAGCGGGTCCAAAACGGGTATGCGCTGCGCGGTGCCCCAGTTTATTGAAACGTCGTTGACCGTATTGACGAAGAATACGTCGCAAGTAAACGGAACCGAGTCGTCCTTTCTGCGGCTGAACAGCTTTGCGAAAAACGCGCGGAACTTTGAAATATTGTCGGTAGGAAGAACGTGTCTGCCGCTTTTAAAGGGTCCCTCAGCCTGACCGTCCTTATATAAAAGCGCCTGCTGCGATTCGTCGACTATCAGAATACTTTCGTTTTTGAAGTCGGTAATCTGCGATTTATGGACGAGGACGTTGTTATCTCCGCCTTCGTACTTGATTATATTGTAAGGTTTCTGAGCCATCTTTCTACCTCAAATAAACGAAATTGCCTTAAATGAGCGACCGTTTTTATTTTATAATCTCATAATAAATTATATCATAACGAATATTCATTTTCAACAATTTTCTACAACTTTGTCATTTTTTGTGAGGCGCGCAAATTGCCGCAATTAGAAAGCGGTCCGCCCGATTTACGGAAGACCGCTTGCAAATTATATTTTTTATACCGTCGCTGCGCGTCAGAAATTCGAGCCGTTCCAGCCCCAGTCGTTCAAGCCGTGATAGGTGACGTAAACGCAATCGGCGGGAATATCCGCTTCCTCCGCAAGGATTTTGCAAATCTCGCCCGTCAGTTTGGAATAGTCGGAAGGCGACGCGCTGCCGTAAAGGCTGACTTCCACGTAAGCGCCCTTTGCAAGTTTCCTGCCGCCGAGATACAGCTCGTAGCCCTCCTGAAAACCCACCATAAGGTAGGTCTCGCTCTTGTGAAGAAGCGACACCGCCTTGCCGAGCTTCTGCTTGATTTTTTCCTTCTTTTCTTCCGTAAGTTCTACGGTAAGTTTGCTGTCGATAAACGGCATATTATATTCCTCCTTGAAATCCGTTTTTTTAATTATCTGCTTTTTGAATAATCACTCCTGCGGAAGTTTGTTTGCTTACCGAAAAATCGAAGGTGTATTCGCCCGCTTCCAGGCTTACCGTAATCTCGCCGCTTCCGCCGCCGTACTCCTTGATTTTTACCCCGTCGGAGTTATAAAGGGTAAAATCGACGGTGTTA
>CAMWKX010000035.1 GCA_947174955.1 uncultured Clostridia bacterium
ATCTGTTCGGCTACAAAGTGAGCAAGGAAGATTTGGAAAACTTCCGTCAGCTCGGTTCGCTTACCCCCGGTCACCCCGAGTACCGCACGACCGAAGGCGTCGAAACCTCCACCGGTCCCCTCGGACAGGGCTTGGCTAACGCGGTAGGTTTTGCCGTTGCCGAAGCTCACCTTGCGGCTCTCTTCAACCGCCCCGACTACCCCGTCGTAGATCACTTCACCTACGTTCTGACGGGCGACGGCTGCCTCGAAGAAGGCATCGGCTACGAGGCTTGCTCGTTTGCGGGCACACAGAAGCTGGGCAAACTCATTTTATTATACGATAACAACGACGTTACCATCGAAGGTAATATGAAAAATACTTTCAGCGAGGACACCGCCACAAGGTTTATGGCGCAGGGCTGGCAGGTTATCCGCGTAAACAACGCAAACAACCTCGGCGCGCTGAAAGCGGCGATTACCCGCGCAAAGAGCGATTTGACCCGCCCTTCCATCATTATCTGCAAAACCGAAATCGGTTATGGCTCGCCCCTTGCCGGCAGTGCGGACTGCCACGGCGCTCCCTTAGGCGAAGCTAACGTTAAGAAGCTGAGAGAGAACCTCGGCTGGACGCAGCCCCCCTTCGAGGCTCCCGCCGACGTGAAGGAACACTGCCTTGCAATCGCCGAGGACAAGTGCAAAGCCGAGGAAGAATGGAAAGCGCTGTTCGCTCAGTACGAGCAGGCGTATCCTATGCTTGCGTCGCAGTACAAACAGTTTATGGGGGGCGTCGACATCGACGTCAGCTCCATCGAGGGTCTGTACGATTTCGATAAACCCGAGGCAACGCGCAGCTGCGGCGGCAAAATTTTAAATATGATTGCAAAGGTTTCGCCCAACATAATGTCGGGCTCCGCGGACCTTTCCCCTTCCACCAAGACGGAAATCAAGGGCAGCCCCTACTTCTCTCCCGAACACAGAGAGGGCTGCAACATTCACTTCGGTATCCGCGAGCACGCAATGAGCGCTATCTGCAACGGCATTCAGTTGCACGGCGGCTTACGCGCGGTTTGCTCGACCTTCTTCTCGTTCGCCGACTATATGAAGCCGGGCATCAGAATGAGCGGTCTTATGAAGCTGCCCGTAGTATATGTTATGACTCACGACTCTATCGGCGTCGGCGAGGACGGTCCTACCCATCAGCCTATGGAACAGCTGGTTATGGTGCGCTCTATCCCCAACGTAAACGTTATCCGTCCCTGCGACGGCAAGGAAACGGCGGCGGCGTTCGTTACGGCGTTCACTTCCGACAAGCCCACAGTTATCGTTGAAACAAGACAGAATTTGCCCTGCTACGAGCACAACTCGGGCGAAAAGGCGTTGAAGGGCGGCTACGTCATTGCGGGCACAGTTGACGAACCCGACGTGCTCCTCATTGCTACCGGCTCGGAAGTCGAGCCTTGTATGGAAGCTAAGAGACTTTTGGCTGAAGAAGATATCAAAGCGAGAGTCATCTCCATCCCCTGTATGGAAATTTTCGACGCTCAGGACGAGGAATACAAGGAAAAGGTTTTACCCAAGTCGGTCAAGGCGCGTGTGTGCGTCGAGGCGGCGAGCCACTTCGCCTGGTACAAGTACTGCCGCGACTACGGCGAGCTTATCACTATGACGAGCTTCGGCGTGTCCGGTCCCGCTAAGGAACTGTTCCAGCACTTCGGCTTTACCGCTGAAAACATTGTCGAGAAAGCTAAGCTTTCGATTGACAACGTCAAGAACGACAGATATTCACATTAATCGGAATAATGAAAGCCCCGCGGCAAACGCCGCGGGGCTTTTTAGTTAGTTCAGTTTATCATTCCTTTTCTGCGCCTGCGTCGCCTGCGGGAACCTGTGCGGGCTTCTCCTTGTGAAGAACCTTGAAAAGAAGAGCCGCCAAAGCCGCACCTGCAAGAGGAGCTACGATGAAGATCCAAACCTGAGCAAGCGCGTCGGTCTTGCCGTTGAAGATTGCGTCGGAAACAGCCGTTGCAATGCTTCTTGCGGGGTTAACGCTGGTACCGGTTAAGTTAATACCCAAAAGGTGCACGAGGGTAAGCGTAAAGCCGATGATTATGCCCGCCTTCTTGCCTGCGCCTGAGTTCTCGCTGGTTACGTTTAAGATAACGTATACGAATACGCACGTAAGGATAATTTCGACAAGTATAGCGCCGATATAGCCGCCTGCGGTTATCTTGCTGAGCTCGCCGCTGTAATCAAGAGCGTTGTTGCAAGCGTTGCCAATAAGGTCAATGTGTCCCATCTTTGCAATGCCGAACAGAGCAATACCGCCGAGTAAGCCGCCCAAAATCTGCGAAGCAACGTAAACGAAGAACTCTTTTACCGTCATACGCTTTGCGATAAGGCAACCGAGCGAAACCGCGGGGTTGATGTGGCAGCCCGAAATTCTGCCGATCGAGTAAGCCATCGCAACGATAACAAGACCGAATGCGAGCGCGGTTCCAACCAGGTTATACACTCCGCCCGTCAACGCCGCTACGCCGCAAGCGAAGAACACGAGCACGAACGTGCCGATTGCTTCCGCAATACCTTTTTTCAATAAATCCATAATTTTACCTCCATTGGATTTAAAAAATTTTATTCATTACACTTTCATAATTCTATCACATCGCATTCTGTTTTGCAAGTTTATTGATATACATTTTTCGCAACGAAAACGGCACACCCGAAAACGGGTGTGCCGCTTAAAATATTACTTGTTTTTATCTTTATCCTCTGTTCCCTCTTCGTCAACCCGCTTGTAGAATCCGCCCCAATCGACAATTCTTCCGTCGTCAACGGGTTCCTCCGCCCTTCTTATCGCCTCGGCGTCAACAAGCGGTCTGCTTGCCAGATCTATCGGCGAATGTTTTGGAGCCGCTGGTTTAGCCTCTGCATTTTCCGCAAGCGCCTTTTTAACCGCAGCCTCTATCATTTCCGAAAGCGCCGCCTGAGAAACGCCGCTTTGCTCGGGCGATGCGGTCTGCTGTGAAGGAGGCGGAAGCGCGGCGGTGTTTTGCTGTAACAGCTCGATCTTAGCGTTAATTCCGCTAAGTATCGCCAAAAGCTCGGGCGAAACGGTCGTGCCCGCCATCCGCGCAGATTGCATCATAGGTATATAATCGGGCATACCCTCCGTCTGCATAAAGCGCATCATACGCTCCTGCCTGCGTTCCTCCTCTTTTTCGCGCTTCTTCTTTTCCGAACGCTTGACAAGCAATATTATCATCGTAACGATTAACGCGATAGCAATCAGCAACACTAACCACAGCCAGTTGGCTTTTAAAAACGCCTGTACCTTGTCGCCCGTCGAAAGCGCGGGAGCTGCCTTGGAGTACGGGAACGGGTCTAAGAACTCGATAACGCTGTCGTCCAAAGCGAAGTTCGCCGCGTCCGCGAGCTCGACTTTTGCGTAATACTTTGTGCCCGCCGCAAGGTCGTTCGCACCTACTTCCGTGGTGCACGTTTCGTCGGTGTAGTACTTCAACGTCACTACGTTTCCCCACGCGCCTTTATAGCTTTGACTCTTGAACACGGGAAGTCCGCTGTCCGCCTTGGTAGCCGTAACTACCGCCTTTGCCACGTTCCACTCGACGGAAATCTCGTTTGCGGCAAGCTGAGGTTCAGCCGCCTCGCCGTCGAACGTTACGACCTTTGCAAAAGGTTTCAACGAATAAGTTTGCGCCGCAGCCCACTCGTAGCGGTCGGTATCGGTTAAAGCAAACACCGCGAAGTACGAGCCTGCATTTACGCCGCTTTGCAGCTTTTTGTCGACGAACGCCATTATTTTGCCGTCAAAGCCGTCGAAGTCAGCCGCCGTAGGCTTTATAGCACCGCCCGTATAGCCGAGCGTGCCGCTGTATTCGGGGCGCGCCGCCGTCGCCTTGTTTACCGTAATAGTTACCGTCGTAGTGTATTCACCGTGCGTAACAGTAACCTTTTGCTGACCGACTTCCAAAAGTCCGCCGTCGCGCAAGGTTGAGCAGGTCAGCACGAAATCTTCCGTCGTTTCGCTGTTGTTGCCGGTAAGATTTATTGTCACTGTAATATGCGGCTTTAAATCGGCGAGCGTATTCGTAACATCGATATACGTGCCCACTTCTAAGCTTGCGGAAATACCCGTTTCGGACGGCTCAACTATTTTCAGCGTTGCCGTTAAGGCCCTCATATCGTTGTAGTTTTCGGGGTCGGGGTTACTGAACGTTACCGTAAACTCGTATTCGCCGATTTCGGTAAAGCTCGTCCCCTCCTTGTTTTTAACCGAGTATGTTGCGTTAACCCCTTCGGACAGCGTGCCCGTAACGGTTAAGGTGTGTTCCTCGCCGTCATAAACGACGTTCAACATATCGTCAAACGATACGCTGTTGTAGTTTGCTTTAGCAATGGTCAAAGTCGCAACGAACGGCTGAACGTCCGCATAAGTTGCGTCGTTCGTGGTAGCCGTCGCGGTTATGCGGTAAGAGCCTGCGTTTTTAAGCGCCGCCGCATTTACTTCCGTCCAACCGCCGTTACCGTCCGACTTCTCGTACTTGTAAGCAAGATTTGGCGTAACTTCGCCGCCTTCCTTATCTAAAAGCTTGCCGCCGAGCGCAAATGTAATCGCACTGTCGGGGCTGTACGTTGCCGTGTATGCACCGTTACTGCCGCTTGCACCGCTGACGGTAAACGCAAGATTTGACACGTTGTAAGTATTCTTATTCGTTATTATAAGCTTTACTTCTTTGTCCGCGATTTTCTTGTAGTTGGGATTGGTGTGCGAGAATATAGCCTTTACGGTATAACCGCTTTCGTTTACGTCCTCGAACTCGAATGGCGTTGACTGCTCGGTTGAGCCGTATTTGTACGTGACCGTTACACCCGCGG
Organism: uncultured Clostridia bacterium; assembly: GCA_947174955.1. Classification (GTDB taxonomy): domain Bacteria; phylum Bacillota; class Clostridia; order Christensenellales; family Borkfalkiaceae; genus Coproplasma. The sequence continues at coordinate 4,878 of CAMWKX010000035.1, forward strand.
GCACTCCCGTCGCTTCGAGCTTGTGCTTGTTGCCGTCGTGAGTTATCGTGCCGCCCGCGAACGAAATATTGCCCGCGTTCGGATAATCCGCCTGCGCAATCGTAAGCGTTTCGGTTACGGTTTTGGTAATAGTCTCGTAATTAACCGTGTCATCTTGCGTGAACGATAACGTTACGGTATACGTTCCCGCGTCTGTGGGCGCTGTCGTGCTTGCAACGGCGTCGCCGTCTTTTTTATAAGTAATGACAGCCGTAACGCCTGCGGGCAACGCTTTCGATATAGTCAGCGCGTGCGCCTGTCCGTCGTATTCGGGGTTTTTATTACCCGACAGCGTTATGTCGGCAACATCGTAAGTAGCTAAGACGACAGTAATCGTGCCAATTGGCGTTGCGGATACTACCGTATCGTCTATATTGGTATACTTGACGGTAACCGTACTCGTATCCGTACCGACGACGGGTGTAAACTCTACTTCGTATTCATTAGCTGCAAGCGATTTCGTTTCGTTAGAATAGTTCCACTTGGCAATGACGTTGGTGAACATAGGCTTCAATTCGTCGCCTGTGGTAAGAGGTGTAATAACGTTACTGCCCTGGTCAAAGATAACCGTAAGGTTTTCTATTTTGTCGATACCTATTGAGGGAACGGTAACGATATTCGAGATAACCGTACCTATCATTATCTGAACGGGAACGTTTTCTCCCGCTTTCCAACCGATAATGTCGTAGGTCTTAACCTCTTCCTCTTCGGCAATGCCTGTATACTTGACCATTACCGTAAAGAAATCATCTGCCAAAATTGTTTTGTCAGTACTTGCATAAACCGGCAAATTAGGGTCTTTTATGGTTACGGTTATTGATTGAACAGTCGCCGTTTTGTAATTAAGACTTATGGAGCTTGTTACGGTATTATAATTTGTCGTGTCCTCGGGCGTAAAAGTATAGTCATAATCTTTTCGTGTGCCGGAAGAACTGCCTTCGGGGAATTGACTGCCCCAATTAATCGTACCCGTCACAGTATTGCCGTCATACGTTACCGTAGGTATAGGGAATTCGTCCTGCGTACCCTTGGCGGTATATTGGTCTGTCGTTTCCGCAAAACCGAACGACACAAGGGGCGTTACCTTATTTATGGTTAGCTTTACGGCCTGCGTGTCGTAGCTGAAAGTGCCGTTGGAAAGCTTCCACGGGTCGTCGGTAGGATTGGCGTTGATTAAGGCTACGTCAACGTTATAATTGCCCGCGTTCTGCGCGGAGCCATCCTGCAAACTTAAAGTCATTTTGCTCGGGTCGTACCACTCTGAACTCGTTATCGAAGCAATCGTATCCAAATTCGAATCGGTATATTCCGTACCCGAATAGTCAACCGAAATGTCTGCGGGAGCTTCAACCCATAAATCGTTGATTTGTGTCACGTTTGGCTGAACAGTGAGTTTTGCATATTTCCAGTACGATGTCGTCCCAGGCGATGCCGTATTGCCTGCCTTAAGAACTAAACTCGTGGTGATCGTCTGCTCATCATCAGTTCTGTTGCTATACGTAACGCTTGTAGAAAAAGTATCGGAAGCCACCTCGCTTCCCGTTTTAGTGGCACTTGCCACGACGTACGGAGATTGGGTAAGAGCTGTGAACCCTAAAGTAGTTCCACTCATCGTTCCGCAATCTTGCGCATCTGTCTGACCCAACATAAACAGCTCGATAGTACAGCCTTGCGCAACAGACGAATTTGACCTCTGCATTGAAATCGCAAAATTATAGTCTACTTTGTATTCCGTTCTTGCCGGAATTCTGTACCCGATTGTAAATTCTGTTAAAACAAACTGTCCGTTCAAAGTAGGCTTAGCTGAATTGCCCACATATGACAATGTATAATTAGCAGTATTTGACTGATTAGTTAATGTACTTTCTGTTTCGTTTGTTAATTTATAACTATTTTTGATAATGTCATCATAACTGAAAGACGGATTTCTTACGCTATAATCAGCATTGCTGGGGGAAGTAACTTCTCTAAAATGGGTATTCGTAACCGACAATATCGCCGTTGGAGAAGCCGCCGCATATACCTTATTATTATTTAAAGCAATTGAAAATACTGCGCCTAAGCATAGTAAGGCACAGAACAGGGGCGTGAGAATATAAAGCAACGCCCTCCTTCCGTTAATTATTTTTGTCTTTTTCATAAGAGTTTCCCCCTTACCCGTACAAAAGCGGGCAATACACCTATTTTGAGGTAACTGTGATTATATCACAAATACTTTCATTTTTCAATACTTTTCTTTAAAAAAGCCCGAATACGTATCAAATATAGCAAAAAAGCACACCAAATTGTGTGCTTTTTGACATTATTTGCCAAGATTTTCCCTTGCCGTGGCAAGCATAAGCTTAATGCGGTTTTCCTGATTGACCTTTGTCGCCGACGGGTCGTAGTCCACCGCCACTATATTTTCGTCCGAATACTCCGTCTTTAACGTGCGCACGACGCCCTTGCCCGCTATGTGGTTGGGCAGGCACCCGAACGGTTGCGCGCAGACTATATTGCCCACTCCCGTTTCCGCCAGCGCCGCCATTTCCGCCGCAATCAGCCAGCCCTCGCCCATCTTCACGCCCTGGTTTAAAACCTTGTCCGCGCACTTTCTCAAATGCTCGAAGTCGTGTATCGGCTCGAAACTGCCTTCTTTTTCAAAATACGAAATTATCTTTTTCTGCTTTTTGTGCAGGATTTTATACAAAAACTTATTCGCCTGCCAGAAAAAGCCCTTTCTGCCGTAGAAATATCCGTCGTTTATGTTGTTGACTATGCAGTACAGCACGAAGTCCATCAGCGCGGGCACGACTGGTTCGCAGTCCTCGGAAAGCAAAAACTTTTCGAGATTGTTGTTGCCGAGGTATGCGTACTTTACGTAAATTTCGCCGACTATGCCGACCTTTACCTTCTTTTCCGCTCTGCGCTTTACCGCGGCAAACGAACTTATTATAACGTTGTTAATCCGCTTGAACTGCTTGTACTTATTGTTTTTAAAGCTCTCCGTAATCTCCTTAACGACGAAGTCGCGCACCAGATCGCTTGCGCCCGCCTCCTCCTCGTACGGCTTGGTCTGGTTGTAGCACCACATAACCGTATCGCCGTAGAAAATCGCGTACACGAGTTTGAGCATAAGCTTTAAGCTCATCGGGAAGGAGCTATCCTTTTCCAGTCCCGAAAAGTTGACCGAAACGACTGGCACCTTGGGGAACTCGGCTTTTAATGCGCGGCGGATAAGCGGTATGTAATTGGACGCTCTGCAACCGCCGCCCGACTGCGTAATTAAAACCGCAGTGTGCTCCACGTCGTACTTGCCGCTTTTGAGCGCGTCGATATACTGCCCCACGACGCAGAGGCAGGGATAACACGTGTCGTTGTGCACGTGCTTTAAGCCCTCGTCGATGACCGTGCGGGAGTCGTTTTTGAGTATTTCTACGTCGTAACCTTCCTGCTTCAACAGCTCCTCGATTATGGCAAAGTGCCACGGGAGCATATCGGGAACAAGTATCTTATGCGTATTTTTGTATTCGGCTTTCCACTTGGGATAGTCGTCGGTGTAGTCCACCGTCTTAATTTCTTCCATCGTTTTTCCCGCGCTTGCTCTCCTCGATTGCCGCAAGCATACTTCTTAGTCGTATTTTAACAACGCCGAGGTTGTTTATTTCGTCTATCTTTATCTGCGTGTAAAGCTTTCCGTTCTTCTCCATTATCGAGCGCACCTCGTCGGTGGTAATTGCGTCGATACCGCAGCCGAACGATACCAGCTGTACGAGGTTGATATCGGAATTTTCACAGCAGTACTGCGCCGCACGGTAAAGCCGCGCGTGATACGTCCACTGATTTAAAACGTTTACCTTTACCTTTTCCGCTCTGTCGAATACCGAGTCCTCGGATAAAACCGCAAGGTTTAACGACGTCAACAGTTTGTTTATGCCGTGGTTTATCTCGTTATCCAGATGGTACGGTCTGCCCGCAAGCACTATTATCTGCTTGCCCTCTTCGCGCGCCTTTTTTAATATGTAGTCCGCACGCGCACGCACGTCGGCGTGATATTTATCCAGCCGCTCGAACCCGACTTTCAAAGCCTTTGCAATCTGCTTCTTTGAAATTCCGTACTTCGCAAACGTCGTATAGAGCTTGGCAATCGCCGTCTTTTCCGCGTTCAAATCTATGTACGGCATTATGAAATTTTCGTCCGTCAGCCGCTCGTTATTAGCCTTCAAAAGCTCGGAATAGTACGCGACGACGGGGCAGTTATAGTGGTTGACCGAACAGTGCTCGTCGATATTATAGCTCTCGCACGGCAGGAAAATGAAGTCGACGCCCGCGTCTAATAGACTTTCGATATGTCCGTGCATCAGTTTGGCGGGATAGCAAGCCGTATCGCTTGCAACCGTGTGCTGACCCAAAAAGTAGAGTTTTCTCGACGACTTTTCGGAGAGCACCACCTCGAAGCCGAGGCTCTCGAAAAAGCCCGCCCAAAGGGGGAGCTGTTCGTACATTACGAGCTGCAAAGGCAAGCCT
>CAMWKX010000036.1 GCA_947174955.1 uncultured Clostridia bacterium
TTGCCATATAGGTTTTCATTGTTTTCTCCTTATCGGTTCCCCCTCGGAAACCGACGCTGTTTTAACGCATTTTTTTCTTTATTTCCGTCAATGTAAAACTATTTTATTATTAAATGACACTTATGTCAAGCCGTTTTGAGCGCGGAAACAAAGTTTTTTATTTTTTTAAAAAATTTTTGAAAAGCCCGTTTATCAGCCTTTTATCCCTTGATTAAAACGGCTTTGATACGCTTTACGCCCGCCGAAACGTTCTCCTGCTTGGCAATTTTGAACGTTCCCAAAAGCCCCGTATGCTCGGCGTGAGGTCCGCCGCAGATCTCTTTCGAGAACTCGCCGATAGAGTAGGTCTTGACAACCTCGCCGTACTTGCTTTCGAAAAGTCCCGTAAAGCCCTCTTCCTTCGCCTGTTCCAGAGGCATTTCGCGCATAACCACGGGCAGGTCCTGCTTAATTACGTCGTTGACCATATCCTCGACAGCCTTTACCTCTTCGGGCGTGAGCTTGCGCGCAAAGTTGAAGTCGAAACGAAGACGCTCTTCGGTTATGTTCGAACCCTTCTGATTGATTTCGTCCGAGCACACCTTTTTGAGCGCGGCGTGCAGAAGGTGCGTTGCCGTGTGCAGATTAGTCGTTTCTTCCTTGTGGTCGGCAAGTCCGCAGGCAAACTTCTGCTCGCTGCCCGCGCGGGACTTGTTCTGATGCTCGGTAAACGCCGCGTTATAGCCGTCAACGTCCACCTTCAGGCCCTTTTCCGCCGCCATCTCCACGGTGATTTCCACGGGGAAGCCGTAGGTATCGTACAGGTGGAAAGCCGTCACGCCGTCGATTGCGCCGCCCGCGGGAAGGGTTGAGGCTACCTTTTCGAATTCCTTTATGCCCTGCGCGAGCGTTCTGGAAAACTTAGCTTCTTCCTTGTTGAGCTCCTCCTCTATTTTGCCCGAGTTTGCAACCAGCTCGGGATAGATGTCGGCGTACTTTTCCACTATGGTCTTGGATATTTCGTTGAGCGCGCCCTGCGGCAAACCGATGTTTCTGCCGAAGCGCACCGCCCTTCTTATTATTCTTCTTAATATATAGCCCTGGTCGGTGTTGGAGGGTACTATTCCCTTGGTGTCACCCAGCATAAAGGTTGCCGTGCGCACGTGGTCGAGAACGACGCGGAACGCCTTTGTCGTCTGCTCGTTTTCGTTATAGCTGTGCCCCGTCAGCTCCTCTATCTTAGCAATAGCCTTTTCGAAAATGTCCGTTTCGTATACGCTGTCCTTGCCGTTTAAAATGCACAGTGTGCGTTCCAGTCCCATACCCGTATCGACGTTCTTCTGCGCGAGGGGCTCGTACTTGCCCTGCTCGTTCTTGTTGTACTGCATAAACACGTCGTTCCAGATTTCCAGGAAGGTGCCCTTGGGAGCTTCGTCAAACTGGTCGGGACCGAGCTTGTCCGCCTCCGCGTGGTTGCGGATGATGTGCATTTCGGTGTCGGGTCCGCAGGGACCTGTCGTGCCCGCGGGTCCCCACCAGTTACCGCTCTTGGGCAGGAAGTATACGTTCTGCGGGAGTATGCCGCACTTAATCCACTTGTTTGCGCTCTCCTCGTCGCGGGGGCAGTCGCTATCGCCAGCAAAACAGGTGACCGCAATGTCCTCCACGGGTATGCCCAGGTATTCGGGCGAGGTGAGGAATTCGAACGACCAGCCTATCATCTCGTCCTTGAAATAGTCGCCGAGCGACCAGTTGCCCAGCATCTCGAAGAAGGTGCAGTGGGAGCTGTCGCCAACCTCGTCAATATCGCCCGTACGCACGCACTTCTGCACGTCGGTAAGGCGCTTGCCCGCGGGGTGTTTTTCGCCCAGAAGATAGGGCACGAGCGGGTGCATTCCCGCCGTGGTGAACAGCACCGTGGGGTCGTTTTCGGGTATGAGCGAGGCGGACGCAATTACAGCGTGTCCCTTGCTCTTAAAAAAGTCGAGGTACATTTTTCTTAAACTTTCACTCGTTAAAGTTTTCATATTCTCACCTTATTTCTTTATAATTTCGTAACCGTCTTTGCCATCCTTGATAACGTAGCCAAGACCATCTATCTGCGAGCGCAGGCTATCCGCCTCCGCCCAGTTTCTGTCTTTCTTAGCCTGCCAGCGCTTTTCGGCAAGAGCCTTGACCTCGTCGGGCACGCCGCCCTCCGCCTGCGACTTTTTCTCAACCTCGGCAAGGTACTCCGCCGAATCCTTTTTGAAAATGCCTAAAAGCGAATAGGTCTTTTTAATCTGCGCTATATCGTCCGCGCAACTGCCGTCGCCCACCGCAAGCTTAGCCGCAACCTTCTTGAAAAGCGCGAACAAATCGGACAGCGCGAGCGCGGTGTTAAAGTCGTCGTCCATACACTCGTCAAAGCGCTCGTCTATCTCTTTATTGCCCGCTCCGCCCTTGCCGAACTTGCTTTCGACGGCATATATGGTGCGGTAAAAGCCCGTCAGGTGCTTTTCCGCGTCGGGGAAAAGGTTGTCGGTTATGTTGATATCGTTGCGGTAATTGGTCTGCAAAAGCGCAAACTTTATCGCCTCGTTGGTGTACTTTTTCAAGAGGTCTTCAAGTAACAAAGAGTTACCTAAACTCTTAGACATCTTCTGTCCGTTGACCTTGATAAGACCGTTATGCGTCCAGTACTTGACGAACCTCTTGCCCGTAAGACTTTCTGTCTGGGCAATCTCGTTTTCGTGGTGCGGGAATATGAGGTCGCGCCCGCCGCCGTGAATGTCTATCTGTTCGCCGAACGCCGCGCGGTTCATTGCCGAGCACTCTATGTGCCAGCCCGGTCTGCCCTCGCCCCAGGGCGAATGCCAGCTTATTTCCCCCTCTTTCGCCGCCTTCCACAGAGCAAAGTCGGCGGGGTTTCTCTTCTCTTCGCCGTTCTCCACGCGCACGCCGTCGAGCATATCCTCAACGCTGCGGTTGGAAAGGCAGCCGTAACCCTTGAAGCTGTTGACGTCGAAGTACACGTCGCCGTTGGTTGCGGCATATGCGTGCCCCTTTTCGATTAAAGCGGATATAAAGTCGATAATATTGCCGATATTTTCGGTGGCTTTGAGCCAAACCGTAGGGTCGTCGATATCCATCTCGCGCATAACCGCGTCAATCTTTTCGATGGTCATTTCGGCATACTTGTCCGCAGGTATTCCCGTCTCTTTCGAACGCGCTATAATCTTGTCGTCGACGTCGGTATAGTTGCGTGCGTAGGTAACCTGGTACCCCTTCTTTTCGAGGTACTTGCGCACTATATCGTAAATGAGCGCCTGAAAGCCGTGACCTATGTGCGCCTCGCCCGATACGGTTATGCCGCACGCGTACATCTTGACCTTGCCCTCTTCGAGCGGTTTGAAATCTTCCTTAATCTTTGTCAGGGTATTGTATATCCGCATCGTCCTTTACCTCGTATTTAATGCCAAGCTTCTCCTCTAAGGCGAACATTCTCTCGCGCAGCGCGCACAGCTCTTTGAGCATCGGGTCATCCTTTTCCTGAACAAGGTCGACGCCGTCCTTACTGCCGTCTATTCTCACTATCCTCGCGGGCACGCCCACTACTGTTGCGTGAGCGGGAACGTCGCGGAGAACCACCGCGCCCGCGCCCACCTTTGCGTAGTCGCCCACGGTTATGTTGCCCAATATTTTAGCGCCCGCGGAAATAACGCAGTTTTCCCCGATTGTCGGGTGGCGCTTGCCCGTTTCCTTGCCCGTGCCGCCCAGCGTACAGCCCTGGTAAAGCACGGTGCCCGTACCCACTTCCGCCGTTTCGCCTATGACTACTCCCTGACCGTGGTCGATGAATACTCCGGGGGCAATCTTGGCGGCGGGGTGAATTTCTATGCCCGTAATGCGCTTGGTGCGCTGACTTATCATACGCGCCAGAAGCCTGAAATGAATTTTATAAAAAAAGTGTGCTCTTCTGTGTCGGGACAGCGCTCTCACCCCCGAATAGGTGAGCCATATCTCGAACTTATTGCGCGCGGCGGGGTCGTTGCGCTTCGCCGCGTCTATATCCATTCTCAGTTTTTTAAACATATTACATATTACGTTTTAGCCGACATTTTGAACACGTCGCGGCTCTTGCCGATAACGAAAATATGGTCGCCCTCGGCAAACACGAAGTCGGGCATAGGCGACGGGTCGAGATGCTCGCCGCGCTTTATAGCCACTATATTTATCTTGAATTTTTTACGCACGTCAAGCTCGATAATCGATTTGCCCTCCCAGCTCTTTACTATGGGAACTTCGAAAATCGCGTAGCCGTCGGTAAGCGCTACGTAGTCGAAAATGTTGTTGCCGTTGTGACGGATTGCCAGCTTGTCGGCGGTTTCGCCGTCGGCGTAAATGATTTCGTCCGCACCGATCTTCTTTAAAAGCTCGCACTGGATATCGTCGCGGGCGCGGGCGGCAACGTACTTTGCACCCAGATTTTTAAGCGTAATAGCCGTCAGCATCGACGCTTCGAGATTGTCGCCGACCGTAATAAAACAGATGTCGAACGACGGAATATCGAGGGCGCTCAACACGTCCTCGTGCGTGTACTCGGCAATACGCGCGTCCGAAAACCGCGTAGCAAGGCGGGCTATGCGCTCCTCCCTGTTGTCGAGAACCATTACGTCGTGACCCAGATCCTGCATCTTTTCAGCAAGATGACAGCCGAGTCTGCCCATACCAATTATCAAAACCGACTTTCTCATAATTTTTCCTTTTATCCTACAATGATTTTATCTGCAACTCTCGACAGCGAAACGGGTTTTTTCTCGCCCGTGAAGATGAGCACGAGCGTGAACCCGCCCACTCTGCCGAAGAACATTAAAAGTATCAGAATTACCTTGCTTGCGGCGTGCAGACTCGCGGTCAAATTCTGCGAAAGCCCCACCGTTCCTACCGCCGAAACGACCTCGAACGCAACGCTGTCGAGGGATATTCCCCCGCCTACGCCCGCGCCCTCGATTGCGCATATAATTATAGTGCTGATTACAGCCACCAATATGTATACGCAGACTATCGCGCCCGCCTGATGGCTCGCGTCGTTTTCGAAACGGCGGTTGTAAAGGTGCACTTCGTTTTCTCTTTTCGCCGTCGCCAGGGTTGCAAGCACGAATACCGCAAGCGTAGTCGTTTTCAGACCGCCGGCAGTCGAACCGGGCGAGCCGCCTATCAGCATAAGAGCCATCGTCAGCGCGTTGCCCGCACCGCTCATATTTGCGTAATCGACAGAGGCGAACCCCGCCGTGCGCGGCGTTACCGCCATAAACAGCGACGACATTATTTTCGTGCCTACGCCCCAATCCCCGATCGTTGCGGGATTATTCCACTCGAAAGCCATAAACAGTCCCCAGCCCAGCACTATAAGTCCGAGCGTGGTCGACAAAACCACTTTGGAATGAAAGGAGTATTTTTTGATATGTATGCCGTGGCGAACCACGTCGCCCCACACGAAAAAGCCTATGCCTCCTATTATAATCAGCAGCGAAACAGTTATAATTACGTGCGGATAGTTCATAAAATGCGTAAGCGAATAGTAGCCCTTTTTGTCCGTCAACGTAAAGCCCGCATTGCAGAACGCCGACACGGAAGTGAACACCGACTGCCATATACCTTCGCCCCAACCGAACTCGGGAACGAACGCAAAGCAGAGAACAAACGCGCCCGCGGACTCGAAAATAAGCGTGCCCAGAAGTATGATTTTGACAAGCCCCTTTACGCTTACCAGGTCAACGCTGCCCGCCGACTGCATAACCAGCTTTCTCTGCGAAAGGCTCGTATGCTTTTTGACGTACAGCAAAAACAGCGACATAATGGTTATAAAGCCCAGTCCGCCGATTTGTATAAGTATTAAAATAACCGCCTGACCGTAGTACGACCAATAAGTCGACGTGTCCTGCACGGAAAGTCCTGTTACGCAGGTTGCGCTCGTTGCCGTAAAAAGCGACGTCAGAAAATCGACGTGCCCGCTCTTGGTTGCAAAGGGCAGAGATAGCAGCGCCGCTCCCACCCATATCGTAATAAAGAAGCTGATAGCAACGAGAGCCGCAGCAGGCAGTTTAAACTTACGTACTTTTTGCATAATCAAAACTATTATATAACTTTTGACCGCAAAAATCAACTATAATATAGTGAGTGCCACCATTTGGGAAACAAAATTTTTTTGAAAATTTTTAACAAAAAAATAATTTTAATGTTATTTTACCCCAAAAATTCCCTTGACTATTTTAACATTCGGTTATATAATATCAATAGTTACAGTTTAAAGTGTTAGTATTTAACAAAGAGGGTTTGCTATGAAACGCGAAAGGATTGAAGAGATAGCCGAAATTTTGGATAAGCGCGGCAAAATGACGCTCGAACAGCTCGAAAAGGAATTCCCCGCCGTGTCGCAGATGACTTTGAGGCGCGATTTGTATCAGCTTGAAGAGGACGGGCGCATTATCCGCATACGCGGCGGCGCTATGTCGGTCAAGGAAGTGCAGAAAGTTTCCGGCGAGGCGTACACGAAAAAGACGACGATAAACACGGACGCGAAAATCGTCATCGCGCAGAAGGCGGCAACGCTTATCGACGAGGGCATTTCGCTGTTTTTGGACGGCGGCACGACGGCAATGTATCTGTCCAAGGAAATTCCCGACATCAACTGCAACGTGTTCACGAACGGCATTGCGGTTGCAATGGAACTTGCGCAGAAAAAGAATATCAATATAACCGTCGTGGGCGGACAGCTTATGAAGGATAACCTTTCCACCTCCTCCCCCGTGGCAAAGTCGTATTTCGACGCAACCAACTTCGAGCTTGCGATAGTTTCCGCAACGGCGTTCACTCCCGAAAACGGATTTTCGTGCAACAGCCAGATTGAGAGCGACCTTTTAAAGCGCGTTTTCCAGAAGGCAAGGCACGTTTATATGATGCTTGACAGCTCGAAAATCGGCAAGATTAACCCCTATACCTTTGCGCATATCGAGGATATCGACGTGCTCATTACCGACGATAATTTCTCCAAGGAATACAAGGTGCTCTTCGAGCAGAACAACATAGTAGTAATGTAAGCGGCGTATCGCCGCAATAAAAAACCCGCGCAAATCTGCGCGGGTTTTTTCTATCCCTTATATTTTGTATTGTATCCGTGATTTTCTTCGGGGCGCAAATCGTTGGGGAACTGCATATCCGTCTTAATGTCGATAGAAATCTTTTGCAGCCTCTCCAAAATGAAGTACGGGTTGTCGATATCCTCGACCATATAAGTACTGCCCGAATTGGTTCTGATAATTATATCGCCCACCTTGAACATTCTGTCGATTAACCCGATATGCAAATCGAGCGAAGCTATGTCCGAATAAAAAATCGTATCGAACTTGGCAAAAAAGCCCGTCTTGATAATAATGCGCCTTTCCGTGAACGCGTATTCAGTGTTTTTCATATTCCTGAACGCGGTCACGATGCTTGCTATCCACATCCACACGGGCAGCAGGTGGAAAGCGAAAAATCCCGCCAGCACGAAGTACATAAACTTAGGCATACCCGACGTCATACAAATCATAGCAATCGCAAAGCCGTCGAACGCAAGCCATATCAGCGCAATGGGCATCATTTTGAAGATGCGCCCCAAAACGTAAGATTTTTTATCGGGCGTACCCTCCCATAAAATTTTCTCGTCACCGCTCTTTCCGACCATTTCGCGTATGCCGAAACTGCCGTCGGTGTTGCTTTCGTCTTTAAAAAAACTCTCGTCTATCGCCATAATTACACCTCCCTAAAATTAATCCGACCATTTGTGCTTTGCAAGCGTGCGGTCCTTGATATCGTCGTAAAATTCAAAATACTTGCGGCGTATATCCTCGACCGTGTCATCGTCGTTGATATACCCCAACAGCTCGTCAAGCTCCTCAGCAGTAAAATCGGACAGACAGAACTCGCCGTCGAACGCCGAAGCTAACTTCATTAAATCCCAGTTCGTAGCCTTCATAGTTTTATTTTATCACTTATTTTATGCACTGTCAAGGTTGCATAGCCCGCGCCTCAAGTGGTATAATATATTAAAGGTAAGGTGATTTTATGGGCGCAAGAGCGGACAAGGCGAGAGAAATGTTTTTACAGGGTTACAACTGCTGTCAGGCTGTCGTGGGCGCGTTTGCCGATTTGTACGGCTTCGACCCCGAAACGGCTATGAAAATGGCGGAAGGCTTCGGCGGCGGACTTGGGCGTATGCGTTTAACGTGCGGCGCGGTCAACGCTATGGCAATGGTTGCGGGAATGAAAATGAGCCACGGAAAACCGGGCGATTTGCAGCTTCGCGGGGACATATATGCGGTCGTACGGCAAATGGTCGAAGAATTTAAAGCGCAAAACGGCACAATTATCTGCGCCGAACTTCTGGGACTTTCTATGCCGAAAGACGACTCTCCTATGCCCGAGGAGCGCACTCCCGAATACTACAAGCGCCGCCCCTGTCCCGACAAAATTCACCAGTGCGGACTGATAATAGAAAAATATTTAAACGTTGAAGATTAAGGTTGTTTGTCAAACGCTTTCTGCATATCCATACCCGCTTTTATAGCAAAAAGAAATAAATGGCGGCATATTTCATAGTAGATATGCTCCATTTTATTTTCAACCGTAATTCCGTATCGATTGGCGAGTTTCTTAGTTTCTTCGTCAAGCTTTTCGTCCAATTGAGCTTTGACTTCGTCTGCCCTTTTAATATAACCACTATCGTCTTTCTTTTCGATTTTTTCGCGCCAATATTCAATTAGACTTGCATTTACTTCGTCAAACAAATCGGGAATTTCCATACTATACCTCTCAAATATTATCTCTATGGGTATATTTTTAATAATTGTATCACCTTAGAGATATAATGTCAATATGGTAGAGATTAAACTTTCTAAAATTCTTAAACAGCTTATGGAAGAAGCTTCGATAAACCAAGTTCAATTATCAAAGGAAATCGGAGTTGCTCAAAGCGCAATCAGCGCTTGGCTTTGCGGCAAAAAAGAACCAAGCATAACCTCGCTTTGGCTCTTAGCGGACTATTTTAATGTAGAAATCGATTATTTGGTCGGCAGAAAAGATTATTAAACAGCAAAAAAAGCACACCGTTTGGTGTGCTTTTTTGTTGAAATCCGGCAACTTCATATCCTCCCAGGGGGTGATCCCCAAGTACTTTCTGCGTAGACGAGCTTAACTTCTGTGTTCGGAATGGGAACAGGTGGATCCTCGTCGCCATTATCACCGGAATGGCTATATATAGGGCTGACGCCCGTTATATACGTTTCAGCGAAAACTGACAACTACACAGAGTAAAAGAAATCAAATACAAAGACAAAGCCTCGTTAAAATCATAGCATAATCTCTAAATTATTGTGGATTCGT
>CAMWKX010000037.1 GCA_947174955.1 uncultured Clostridia bacterium
CCCCGCGACAACTACGCGCTCACCGTTTTGGCGGGCTGCTTCCAGAAGGAAGGCGTAAAGGGCAGAGTACAGGTCGGCACGGCTTGGTGGTTCCTGGATCAGCAGGACGGTATGAAGACCAACCTCGAAACGCTTATGCAGGTAGGCTTGGTGGCGCAGTCGGTAGGTATGCTCACTGACAGCCGTTCGTTCCTCGCATATCCCCGCCACGAGTATTACAGAAGAATACTCTGCAATATGCTCGGCAATTTGGTTGAAAGCGGACAGTATCCCGCAAGCGAGATTGAAACGCTCGGTAAGATAGTAGAGGACGTCTGCTACAATAACGCAAAAGAGTATTTCAATTTCTAATCAGCTTCTCCGCTTATAAGCATCGCAATACTGCGTTGTGTTCCGCGCCGCCTTGGTCGTGTACTTCTGTGTACACTCCCTGCGGTCGGTGCTCACCCGCCTTGTCTTGCTCGCTTCTAATCGGAGGGATAGGTTTGGGTTAATAAGATAATATTTATAAAGCCCCGCGGCGAATTCGCCGCGGGGCTTTTCATTATTTTTCGTTATCTTTTAATACAAAACCCACAATAAATAATTTTGTTAGCTTTTTATGCTTCGGATAACTCCTTATTAGATTAACAGTTATAATCGGGTATAATATTCCTATGACAAAAACTATCGGGCAAATGATTAATAGTACTGTCTCGGGTGTTCCGATTTTATAAATGGAGAATAGCGTTGTAAAAAATATAAACGCTGAACAAAGTACCATAAATGCAGATACAAATATCAATGTGCCTTTAACATATTTAATATATTCCTTTTTCACATTGCCATTAAAGAAATCATTTTTCATCTTTATACACCAAAATACTTCTTTTTCAGCGTTGTAAAACTATTTATAATATCACTTGCATTTTCAGGAGTAATTTCGTGCGCCCAGGGTACGGCTGCAAGACTTCCGCCCTTTAAATTGCAGTAGCTAAACCTTGCAGTCTTGTCACGGTAGGTGTCGTTCCACTTGTCGAAGAGCAGGGGCGAGATATGATTTTCAAGGGTGCAGTCTATAAAGTCGCACTTGCCGAAGTCGCGCCACGGGCGGGCAAGATACACGCTGCCGTTGTCCGCGCCGCCGTTTTCAAAGGCGCACTTGTAAAAGAGATAGCCCAAGCTCTGTTTAAGCGAGTGGCAGGGAGCTGCGACAAAACCCGTTCCGCGCTTTTCTTTAAGCGAGATAAGCTCGCAGTTTTCAAACAGCGCCCGCGCGCCGCCGAAAACGAAATCGACAGTGCCGCAGATGCGGCAGTTTTCAAAATAGTGGAAAGACTCGCCCTCCATATATAACTGTTCGCGCGGAATAAATCCGTCGTAGTACGTCTTATCATCGGTCAGTCCAGAATAACGTATAACGAGGTCGTCGGGGAAGGGGGCGGTGAAGAGGGTGTCCTGTGTGGATTTCAAATCGCAGCTCTTTGCGTGAAAAACTTTGGCGTTGACCGACAGCGCGACGCACTGACCGTGCGTTTCGGGAGCGGTGTTGGTATTTGCAATCGTAAGGTTGTCTATCACGACGTTTTCACCGGTTACACACACGGTGAAAGTGCGGAAGGTGTTGTACTCTCTGCCGTCTGAGTGGGGCTTTCTTGCGTAATCGTCATAGCAGATAACCGTTGTTTCACGGTCTTCTCCGATTAAAGTTATGTTGTCGGCGGCAATGACGAGTTTAACCCGATAAACGCCTTTTTTAAGATATATTGTGGTCGGTTGAGTAATTTTCGACAATATATCGGATAAATTGTCGTTCGGTGTGACGTGCAGAAAATCCATAAATCAAGGCTCCTTTCAACGGCAGTATTGTATCACAATTTTTTTTGTGAAACAATTAAAAAAAGTATTGATTTTTAATTTTGTGCGTGATATAATGATAAAGCTAAATGTGATAATGTAACATTATGACCTTGTAAATTTTGTGCGAAATTATAAACTATGCGAAAAAACGGTTCAAGACTGATATCTGTTAAACAATATAGGGCTACGGACCTCTTCGTTTTCGCTTTGATACTCGGTGCGTCCGAATTGCTTGCTTTTATGGGCGCCAAGTGGTTCCCTTCGTCGGCAACGTTTACTTTCTCGTTGCTTGTGCCGATAGTTTTGACGGTGATGATGAGGTGGGGCTGGCGCGGCGTTTTATATGCGGTCTTCGGCGGACTGTTCAAATGTCTTCTGTTCATAAGTACTGCGACGGGATTGCAGTTTGCTACATATATAATAGGTAATGCGTTTATTGCTCTTATGCTTATCCCTATGAAGTTTATCGGTAAGGATAAGATAAAGTCGAGATGGTGGGCTTCAGCGATCTTCTTTGTCGGCGGATGGCTGTGCGTATATCTGGGCAGAGCTACGGTCTGGGCAATAGGGTACTCGATTTCGCCGGTTGCGAACTCGGCGGCGTGGAACGGATTTATAAGCTTTGCGGTGAGCGAATTGTTTTCGCTGGTTGTAGGGTTTGTGCTCGTGCTCGTGCTCCGGCGCATTGACGGAATGTTCGAGGATCAGATAACCTTCTTAAAGCGCGTGGACAAAGAGCGTAAAGAAAAACTGCGCGTCGACCAGTTCGGTGACAACGACGGAATAATTGACGAAGAAAGTTTTAACATATTAAAGAAAGATAACGATTTGTTTTAGAAATCGCTACGATAAATCAAAAAACTAAGTGATATGGAGGGGAAAAACTCGATGTCAAAACTATTAAAGTACGATGACTTCCTTGAGTATGACGAAGCGACAGGCTCTTACAGTATGTCGCAGGAGCAGAAGGTAAGGGACGAAACGGAAAGAAATCGTTGGAAGACGACCGGATTTACACTGCTCAAAGACTGGCGCTTGTATTTAATGCTTGTGCCTATGATCGTTGTGTACGTGCTCTGGAAGTATATGCCAATGTACTCGCTTACCGCGGCTTTCCGTTACGGTACTGAGGATGTGCCTACCGATAGATTCTGGTCGGGTATCAGTTCTTTCGAGACGGTATTGGTGAGAAACTATTCTTCGGCGTTCTGGATGGCGTTCCGTAATACGTTCGTAATAGCGTTCTACGGTCTGCTGTTCGGTTTCCCTATGCCCATAATTCTGGCGATATTCTTTAACGAAGTCCGTTCGAACGTGGCGAGAAGTATAATGCAGGTTTGCGTATACCTTCCCAAGTTCATTTCGACCGTTATCGTAACCACGCTTGCGCTTGCACTCTTCAGAGGTGACGCGGCCGGCGGTTCGCAGGGCGTTTTGAGTAAATTGTTTGGCGTTCTTTCGAAGTCCCCTATTCTTCACGGACCTACCGATGCGATGAAGGCGGAAGGCGTTAATTTCACCGGAAGATTGTCGTTGGGACTTCTCTATTCGGCAGAGTATTTCCGCGCGCTGTACGTTGTAACGGGTCTGTGGGAACACGCGGGTTACGACTCGATCGTATTCTTTGCGGCGGTTATCGCGGTTTCGCCTACGTCGTACGAAGCGGCGCAGATAGACGGTGCCGGCAAGATGGCGCAGATGAGATACGTCGTACTTCCCAGCATTCTTTCCACAGTTATAATAATGCTTATAATGAAGATAGGCTCGCTCCTTTCCGTAGGCTACGAAAAGATTTATCTGTTGACGCCGAGTGAGACGTACGGTAACTATAAAGTAGCGGAAGTAGTTTCTACTTGGGCAAACAGAATATCCACGGGCGGCTCGGCGCAGAAAAACCAACCTTACGGTATGGCTGCCGAAATGTTGAATAACCTTATAGGTATGGTACTGGTAATCGGCGCAAACAAGATAGCGCGCAAGGTTTCCGACGTATCACTTTACTAAGCTGTGGGGGATAAAAAGATATGAAAAGAAAAATGGAAATATCCGAGCTTATCTTCAAGATAATAGCTTACGTATTTTTGATTGTTTTTGCCGTGATGTGCGTGTACCCTTTGATATTTGCGCTTAGTTCGATGTTCAGTAGCTACGATGCGTTGGGCGAAGGCAAAGTTATCTTATGGCCGGTTGGCTTTCAGTCGACTGCAATGAAGTTTGTTTTATCAAGCGGCAGATTCTGGATAATGTACGCAAACACGCTGTTTGTAACGTTCGTAGGTACGATCTGGTGTATGGTTTACTCTATACTCGGTGCATACGCGCTGTCAAAGAAGCGTTTGATGGGCAGACACGGCTGGAACTTCTTCCTTGTATTCACAATGTGGTTCTCCGCGGGTATCGTTCCTACGTTTATAAACTATCAGCAGACAGGTCAGGTTATGGCTGCTCTCGTAGGACAGTCCGACGCAAGTGCGATCGATATGAAGTGGCTGATCGTTATTGCGATGGGTATGAACGCGACCAACATAATTCTTTTAAGAAACTCATTCGAAGGTGTTCCCTCCGAAATAGAAGAAGCTGCAAGAATTGATGGTGCAACCGAATTGCAGGTACTTTTCAACGTATACATACCGATGAGTAAGGCAACTATCGCAACCGTTGCGCTCTTCTTCGGAATTTCCCGTTGGAACGGCTACTTCTGGGCGTACAAAGTTACTAACGACGTAGGTCAGAACTATTCCTGGCCCGTGCAGGTCTATATCCGAGACTTTATGGAAAAGAACACTTCGCTGACTTCGAGTTTCGTTTCGGAAGAAGCGGACGTTGCCAATGAGGCTGTAGGTACTGCGGTCACTTACGCGTTGGTCGTATTCTCGATGATTCCTATCCTTATAATATATCCGTTCATTCAGAAGTATTTTGCTAAGGGCGTAAATATGGGCGGCGTAAAAGAGTAATAAGTTAAAAACAGGGCAAAACCTGAAAAATAAAACAAAAAATAAATTAAGGAGAAAAATAAATGAACAAGAAACTCAAAATTGCCAGCGCTGCGGTTGCCGTAGTAATGGCAGGCACTATGGCGTTCGGTATGTTCGGCTGCGGCGGCGGTGGCGGCGGTGGCGGCGGTGGATTCGTTGCTCCCAAAGTTGATGAAAATGGTAAAATAATTTATTCCGACAACACGACGATAACGACCGCAATCGGCTATGACAAATTGGCTACCGGTATGAAGCTTAAGGCTACTGAAACGGGCACCGACGGTAAGGAAATTACGGGTAACGCATTGATCGATCAAAAGTTTATGGGTAAGACTTGGAGCGACGGCAATTTCAAACCCGCCTGGCAGGCTGTTCAGGATAATCTTAAAGTTTCGTTTAACGACCTTTGGAAGTACAGCGACGAAGGCAAAGCTTCCAAAAACCTTGCGACTGTTAAGTCGATGAATACCAACACGGGTCTTAATACCGTCGACGTACTTACGGCTGGTTTGGACGCGGCAAACTCTGAAGCGGTTGAAAACGGTACGTTACTTAACTTGACTGAATACCTTGATTATATGCCCAACTTCAAGAAGTTCCTTGAGAGCGACATTATCCGTATGTCTCTTATGGCAACCTCTAAGGGTGATATGTACGTTGCTCCTTACTTCGACGGTAACGACGATATAGAGAAGTTTGTGCTTATGCGTAAGGACATCGTTGAAAAGATTCTCGACAGAGACTTGCCTGCAACTGGCGACGGCGTCTTCAATAAGTCCACCGCAATAACTGCTTATATGGGCAGCACTAACTATACCGTAAAGACCACCGATCCTGCATCGCTTGCAAAGACCGGCGAAGGTGTTACGGCTCCCAGATTCGGCAACGACGCAATCACTGCTACGAACGATAATACCGTAGACGTAACGGTAAATTATACTGCGGCTTTGGCGGCGGCTAAGGGCGAGGGCGCTCTTCACGACGCACTTGTTGCTGCGAATGCTGAGTTGGACACGGCTACTCTTGAAAGCGGTAACATTGTCGACCTTATGAATGCGGCAATCGGCACTCAGACCACGGTTACCGGCACGCAGCTCATCAACATTCTGAGAGCTTATATCGACGTTGCTTATACCGTAAACGGTAATGCGCTTTATACGGCTGCAAACGGACTCACGAGAGCGAGCGTATTTAACAGTGCGTGCGCTGCATGGGACGTCGACCTCTACGCCGCAATCGGCAGATGCTACGTAGCAAGCGGTTCTATGTTCGATAACGTTGGCGTAGCTACCGGTGCAAACGGTACCAGTGAAAAGCATAATCCTAAGTTCCTTGTTGCAGGTCGTACCAATGATAACCAGAGACAGTCGGATATCTATTCGCTCGTTGGCGAGCTGTACGGCGTTCGCGGTTTGGAATCGCGCTACAATTACTCCTACATCGGTCAGGACGGCGAACTTAAGGATACCCGTATGAACGAAGATACGTGGGACGCGTTTAATGCATTCTCGGCGTTTGCTAAAGAAGGTCTCGTAAATATCGGCGACAGCGGCGCTAACACAGGTTTAGCTGGCGGAGATTACGGCTCGCAGACAACTTACGATACGCTTTCGCTTCACGATTATGTTCAGACTCAGACCGGTAAAGTCGGTTTCCATGAGCAGGCAACCAAGGAAAATATGAATATGGCTCCCGTCGTAACCCCCGTATCCAAGTGGGATATTGACGGTGACGGCGACCATACCGACATAATGAGATTTACCGAGAGCTGGCGTTCTGTTAAGACCGAGGGCTTCGTGGTATCCGCTAATGTAAAGAAAGATACCAATAAGCTTTCTGCGGTACTTGCATTTATCGACTATGTTTACTCGACCGACGGACAGATAGTTCTGACCTACGGACCTCAGTCGACCAACGGCAATACAGATCCCAACGGTACTTGGTGGGCTACGGAAGCTCCTTCCACTGTAACTCTTGACCAGATTGCAGATGTAAACGTTCCCGCAACCAACTATCTCGGAGCACAGTACAAAGTTAAGGACGCTTACAAGACGCAGTACTTCGTATATAACGGCAAGATCTACACCGGAACTTATTACAACAAGAGACAGATTCCCACAATTACCGACGAAAACAAAGCATTGTTTAAGAAGGGAGGCAACAGCTTCACTAACCACGCACGTCAGAACCTCGGCACCACGTTCCCTCTCGGCAACAAGGACCAGGGCTTCGAATATCAGTGCACGGCACCTTGCGGACTCGACGGCTCGGATATAGTCAATATCTGCCTCGGTAACGGAACTCTCAAGCACCCGTTCCAGACTATTGATAAGACCAATATGTGGTATACGCTTCTTCCTACCCAGATGCCGTACAGCAAGGCTGAAACCAACGCTTTGAAAGCTGGTGACACCGCGTTCGTATCCGGTAAGGGCGATAAGACGCATACCTGGTACAACAAAGACAGCAAGACCACGGGTACTAACCTGTTCTTAAGACTCATCCAGAGCGGCTACAAGGCAAACGGCACGATTGAAATCAACAGTGAAGCTTGCAAGATCGATAACGCTGCAAAGATTATCGAGAGCCACAAGGGTATGAACACGTTTATGAATCTTGCTTCGGGTGCGTTTGAAAGCCTTATGGATTGGTATGACGCGCAGCAGCAGGGCTAATAATTGGCAAAAGTATAAAAACTCAAAGAATTAATTAATCAGCAATGCGCCCGCTTTCGGGCGGGCGCATAAAAGCTGATATTGGGGAAATGATATGAAAACTCAGATGAGGTTTCAAAAAATCTTAATGATTGTTACCTTAATAATTGGCGCGCTCGGTGTGGTTTTTGCATTGGCATTCTGCAGCGGCGGTTTTAATCAGCTTTGTCTTTTGGATGGAGAAGTTATTGGCGGTTTGGATAATTTTATAGCGAAAGTGCAGTCCGCCAACGACACGCTGTTTATTTTAGGAGTGGTTTACGTAGTTGTCTGCGTACTGCCGTTTATTGCCGCTTGTCAAAAGAGACGCAATTATTATATCACTAATTATATCGCTATCGGTATCGTGGTGGTTTTCCAGATTGTTTTTTCGGTCGTGGTTCTCATAACGGTTTTGGGCGTATTGCAGTCGTTTAACGCCGTTGACCTTGCCAAGTGTCAGGAAAGATGGATCAAGTTTGACAATGCCGTTGAGTTTGGTAAATTCAACTCGGATCCTTGGACGCCCAAAGTGGGTTATGCATTAATTGCTATATCGCTTGTTGACGCGGTACTGCTCGTGCTTAACGCCGTTTGGAAGTTCTTGCTTATGAGAGGCGAAAAGAGATTGCTTCAGCAAGGCAAGCCCGAGGAGACTGTAGCCGGCGGCGATGCAAACGACAAAGTCGTTTCGGAGGTGGTTTAAATGAGAAAGCTTACTGCTAACGAACAGATAATAGCCGACGATATTTTGAGATATAAGAAGAATAAGCTTGCTTCTACGCTTGCGTTGTTGGGGCTTGTATTTAACTGCTTATATTTCCTCTTATTATACGCAATGCCGAAAAACGAATTTACAACGTTTTCTATCGGTTTGTCGGTAATTTTAACTTTGGTAATGTTGCTCACGATCTTCCTTTCTTCAGAGGGAGTTAAGGGCTATAATAAAAAATTCAGCATAGTGCTTTTGGTATGTGCTGCATTCCAGATTTTAAGAATATTCTACTATCCTTTAAAGGGTATAAGGGATGATTTGCTGGTTGCTTCGGATAACTTGCATTATATAGGTTATTTCGGCATATATCCCAGCTATTCCAATCCTACTTCAACTGGATATTTCATTTTAATGTTGTTATACTTATGCCTTTCGGCGGCTTGTCTTATTGGCTCGGCCGTATGGGGATTTATAGTTGCAACAAGACTTGAGAAATTCCAGAAAAGAGTTGATAACGGCGAAATTTCAATAAAAGATACTATAGAGGCTTTGGACCGCGAGGAAGCAGAAGCCGCTTCTAAGGCGCAAGTTACTTCTCAGGAGCAGGTTGCTGCACAGACGCAAGTTGCTTCTGTGCAGGATGACAGTGCACAAAAGGAAGTGACAGACGACGTGGAAACCGTTGAAGTCGACGCTGACGACAAACCGTCTTCGGAGGTGGAATAATGCCCCAGGTTAATATTCAACACATTGATAAGATTTATGACGGCGGTGTCCAGGCGGTCTGGGATTTCAATCTCGACATTGAAGACGGCGAATTTATAGTACTTGTAGGACCTTCCGGTTGCGGCAAGTCCACTACGCTCAGAATGGTAGCAGGTCTTGAAGACATCACAAAGGGACAACTTATCATTGACGGTAAGGATTGTACGCGTCTTCCGCCCAAGGACAGAGATATAGCGATGGTTTTCCAGAACTACGCTCTGTACGG
>CAMWKX010000038.1 GCA_947174955.1 uncultured Clostridia bacterium
ATAATCTGCGACGTTTTCCACGATATTCTTGAAGAGCCGCAGCAGGCGTTGCCGAATTTCGCGACTGCACAGCTGAACGCGCCCGCAGTGGTCGCACCACCCGACGCGTCGTCGGCGGCGCAGATAAACACCGTGTGTATGCTCATAGAGAGCGAAAAGGAAAACCTCGAAAGCTCGCCCCTTTCCGAGGAGGATAAGGAAGCGGCGCGCTCGCTTCTTGCAAGCCTTGCGGATGCGGTTAGGGCGGGCGACGGCAATCTCATAAAATCGCTTACCTGCGGAGATAATTATCTTGTAATGCAGACCGTTTTCGTCAGCGACACGCTTGCCGTGTTGTTCGAAGCGCTCGGCGATTACCTTTCGAATTTATGAAACTGACTGAAACGAAAATATCGTCGCAAACGATTTACGACGGAAAAATTTTAAAGCTCACGGTTGACGAAGTACAGCTTCCCGACGGCAGGAGCGCGGTACGCGAGTGCGTTCGGCATCACGGCGGCGCGGCGGTTCTGCTTGTAAAGGACGGCAAGGTTGCGCTTGTTAAACAGCACCGCTATCTGTACGGCGAGGATATTTACGAAATACCCGCAGGCAAGCTCGAAGCGGGCGAGGATCCCGCCGTAGGCGCGGCGCGCGAGTGCGAGGAAGAGACGGGGTATTCCGCCGAGGTTGAGAAGCTTTTGGAAATTTATCCGTCGCCGGGGTATACCGACGAAGTCATTCACATATATCTTGCCAAACACGCGCGGTTTGTGGGACAGCACGCCGACGACGGCGAGTTTTTGACCTGCGAATTTTTACCGCTTGAAAAAGTGGTGGAGATGATAGAAAAAAATGAAATCCGCGACGCGAAGACGGTTGCCGCAATTTACAAGTATTTAAGTATAAAAGAATAAAGGGAGGTCGGACGACCTCCCTTTAAGATTGGTTACGGTAAATCAGTTGCAACCGCAGCCGCAGCCACAGCCGTTGTTACCGCCGCAGAACAAGTTGTTCAGCGTGCCGTTTTTCCACATACTGTAAAGTAAAGCGATGAGTATGGGAGTGCAGCTGCCGGCAAGAACGCCTTCGAGTCCGTTGCCGCTGCAGCCGGACGCGATAAGTAACAGAATAAGTATCCAAAGGCAGCTATTGCAACCACCGAGATTAAAAAGGTTCATAGTTTTCCTCCTGTAAATTACTCTGCAAGGCGTTATGTAAAGGTATTTTTTGAACCTTGCAGGTCATAAACTTTCGTTATGCTTTATACTAAATAATATTTATCGGCACGAGAAAATGTTACTGCCCAATTTACTTGCTAAAATAAATGCGCAATGGTATAATTTAAGAAATTTGAGTGATTTTTGATAAAATTACGGTACTTTCGGCGGGTATTTTTATAAAATCCGACCGTACATAGAGTATAATATTTTTTTGCTGCGGATATTCCGGTAAGGAAATCCGACGGAGGTGTACGATGAAAAAGGACAAGGCTCACCTTGTCGCGTTTATCGGCGTAATGTTTGCGCTGATTTTTGTGCTGTTTATGCTCGAAGGAGCATTGTCGATAGTGGCGGGAGTTTCAACCTGCGTGCTGTCTTTGCCCGTGGCAATCGCTTTAAGCGTTTACGACGACTGGAAGTCGAGCTTTATCGGCGGAACGCTGCTCGGCGTAAGCAGTTGCCTCTTCTGTCTGTTTTTCGGCTGGATAGCCGAGGCAAACCCGCTTGTCAGCATTTTACCGCGTACAATTCTCGGCGTCGCCGCATACTGGACTTATTTCGGACTTTCAAGGCTGTTTAAAAGGGCAAAACACAGATATTGGAGAGAGGTTTTTCCCGCTTCGATAGCAGCCGTGATAGGAACTCTGACCAACACGGTATTGTACATTCTGGCGATAAGCCTGTTCGTGAATAAAGAAATAATGGGCGTGGGCACTACGCTTATTCAGATAGCGGCGGGAATATATTTCCCCATAGAGCTTGTGGCAAGTTTCATACTCGTGCCCATATACGTAAGCGTTATGCAAAAGGTCAGCGGCAGGTTCGTAGTGAAAAAGAAGCAGCCGCAACAAGAAGCTTTTCAGGTGAATAATGATAATCTGTCTTGACGTAGGCAACACCAATATCAAATTCGCAGTCTACGACGGCGAGGAATTAAAGCTTTCCTTCCGCGTTGCAACCGAGCACAAAAAGACCTCCGACGAGTACGGCGGTCAGCTCCTGTCCATACTTTCCACCAACGGAATAGCGGTAAGAGATATCGAAGGCGGCATAATTTCGTCCGTCGTTCCGCCGCTCGACTACACGTTGGAGCGTATGTGCAGAACCTATCTTAAAATCACGCCGCTTATGCTCGGCGCGGGCTTAAAGACGGGAATGAACCTGCGCGTTGACAACGCGCGCGAAGTGGGAGCGGACAGAGTTGTCAACAACGTTGCGGCGGTCAGAAAGTACGGCGCGCCCTGTATCGTCATCGATTTCGGCACGGCGACCACTTTCAACGTAATAAACGCCAAGGGCGAATTTATCGGCGGCGTAATCGCGCCGGGTATTAAAGGCTCTCTGGACAGCCTAGTGAATGGCACGGCAAAGCTTCCGCGCGTGGAGATAGAGCGTCCCGAACGCGTAATCGGCACCAACACGGTCACGAATATGCAGTCGGGCATAGTGTACGGGTTTGCGGGGCTTGTCGAGTATTTGGTTAAAAAAATCAAGCGCGAAATGAAGTGCGACAACGTTACCACCGTGGCGACGGGCGGTTTTTCCGAGGTCATCGCAAAGGAAATTTCGTGCATAGACAAGGTTGACAAGCTTCTTACCCTGGAAGGTCTGAGATATCTTTACAGTATAAATAAAGAGGTATAACAATGAAAAAAGTCGGTGTGGCAATATTAGGTCTGGGCGTCGTCGGCGGCGGCACTTATAAGATACTTACCGAACACAGAGAGGACTACCAACGTTCACATAAAATCGACATAGTAGTCGAAAACGTGCTCGAACTTAGAAAAGAACGCGCGCTCGAACTGGGAGTAGAGGAGAGCAAAATTTCCGCGAACATCGCCGAAATCTGTTCCAATCCCGAAGTCGATATCGTAATCGAGGTTATGGGCGGGGTAGAGCCTGCCAAGACGTTCGTGCTTGCCGCGCTCAACGCGGGCAAGTCGGTCGTGACCTCCAATAAGGAACTGTACTGCAAATACTCCCACGAGCTGGAAAAGGCGGCGATAAAGAACCACTGCGGACTCTTTTACGAGGCGAGCTGCGTAGGCGGCGTACCCGTTATCCGCGCGCTTCTGGATAACTTGCAGGGCAATAAAATTCTGTCAATGACGGGCATCGTCAACGGCACGACCAACTATATCTTAACCAAAATGTCCAAAGAGGGCGCGTCGTACGAGGAAGTATTGAAAGAGGCGCAGAAGTTAGGCTACGCCGAGGCTGATCCGACTTCCGACGTCGAAGGCTTTGACTCGACGTACAAGCTGTCGATTTTATCCAGCCTTGCGTTCCACACCAAAATTCCTTACACGAAAATTTACCGCGAAGGCATAACCGGCATAACGGTAGAAGATATCGAGTACGGCAAACAGATGGGCTACGTAATCAAGCTGCTTGCCATCGGTAAAAACGGCGACAACGGCATAGAGGTGCGCGTTCACCCCGCGTTCATCCCCGCCGAACATCCGCTTGCAAGCGTCAACGACAGCTTTAACGCCGTATATCTTAAAGGCGACAGCGTAGACGACGTAATGCTGTACGGCAGAGGCGCGGGCGCGTTGCCTACTGGCAGTGCGATCGTCGGCGACGTTATCTACTGCGCAACCCATTCCAATTATTCGTATTCGACTTTCGTCAATACCGAGGATGCGGCGCCCTCGACCAAGTTTATCGAGAATTTCGAGAGCGCGTATTATATCCGTGTGGAAGCAAGCAACCGTACGGGCGTGCTTGCCAAAATCACGTCGATATTCTCCAAGTGCGGCATAAACGTTGCGCAGATGGTGCAGGAGGACGGCAACAGCGAAGTCGTTCCCGTCATCTTCGTAACGCACAAGACCAAAGAGCACAGCGTAAACAAGGCGGTTGCAGAAATCAAGGCAATTCCCGAAATCGCAAAAGTGGCTTCGGTCATAAGGGTTGTAAATTAAAAAATTTAAACTGCGGGGTGAACCTCCCCGCTTAATTTTTATGAAAGCATTAATAGTTATAAACGCATATATCAAAAACCAATCTCAGATTTTTCAGGCGGAGCGCATAGGCGAGGAGCTGAAAAAGCGCGGCGCAACCGTAGAAATCAAGAAAAATTTTTCACTTGCAAATATTGCGGGCAATGAAGTCAAAGCGGAAAAATACGATTTCTGCGTATATTTAGACAAGGATAAAGTGGCGGCGCGTCTTCTGGAAAAGAGCGGTCTGCGACTTTTCAATACCGCTGCGGCGATCGAGGTTTGCGACGACAAAATGCTCACCAATATTGCGCTTGCAAACGGCGGTTACAATATTCCCGACTGCGTATACGCGCCCCTTTGCTATAACGCGGGGAGTGAAATCAACAGAGCATTTTTAAGCGACGTCGTGCAAAAGCTCGGTTTTCCGCTCGTGGCAAAGACCAACTACGGCTCGCTCGGAGCGGGCGTCTCGCTCATTACAGGCGACGGAAAGCTGACCGTATACGAGAGGCAAAATCTGCTCACGCCGCACTTTTACCAGAAGTATATAAACTGCGGACTCGGCGAGGATATCCGCGTAATCGTTATCGGCGGCAGGGCGGTGTGCGCAATGAGAAGGCGCAACGAGGGCGACTTCCGATCGAATATCGAACTGGGCGGCAAGGGCGAGAATTATCCTTTGAACAAGGAGCTTTCCGCGCTGTGCGAGGGGGTTGCGAAAACGCTTAAACTCGACTATTGCGGAGTTGATATTCTGACGGGCAAGGACGGAAAGGTTTACGTATGCGAGGTGAATTCCAACGCGTTCTTCACCGCCGCCGAAAGGGTGTGCGGGGCAAACGTAGCGGGCACGTACGCCGCATATATGCTTACTCATATCTAAAAGGCAAGACGGCCCCCGCGCTTGAAGCAAGCGCGGGGGCTATTTTTATTTCGACGGTAATATAAATATAAAAGTCGCAATTTTTACAAGATTTCCGCAAAGTGTAAAAGGTTACCGCAAAACCCGCGGGATTTATATGTTGACGGATTTTGTCGAAGATGTTAAAATGTTAACGTAAATAAAAAAGAGAGCGCAGAACGCTCAAGGAGGAAAAAACAATGTCACCTGTAGCAGTAGGATTAACCGTAGGAGCAGTTATTCTGGTATTACTTATCCTGATCTATTTTGCAGCGGGCTATATGAAGGCGCCCCCCGATACGGCATACATAATTTCGGGACCCTTCCGCCGTAAGATACTGATAGGCAAAGCGGGCTTCCGCATACCCTTTTTCGAGCGAGTGGACAAAATTTCACTGCGCGTAATGCAGGTCGACGTAAAGACCAGCGAGGCAGTGCCCACCAACGAGTTCATCAACGTCAACGTTGACGGCGTTGCGAACATCAAGGTATCGTCCAACCCCGAACTTTTAAAGAAGGCGGCGGAAGCGCTGCTCGGTATGAGGCAGTCCGAGCTTATCAGCCTTGTAACGCAGGTACTCGAAGGCAATATGCGTGAAATCGTCGGTTCGGTCGGCTTGAAAGAGATGGTTCAGGACAGACAGGGCGTTGCCAAAAAGATAACCGAAAACGTCGTTCCCGATATGGAAAAGCTGGGTATCGAGGTTGTAAACTTCAATATTCAGAACTTCAAGGACAACGCGGGCACGATCGAGAATATGGGTATCGACAACGTCGAGCAAATCCGCAAGAACGCGCAGATCGCCAAGGCTAACGCCCAGCGCGACATAGCTATCGCAACCGCAAACGCAGAGCAGGAGGCTAACGCCGTCAAGGTTGAAAGCCAGAAGCAGATTGCCGAGCAGAACGCGGCTCTCGCCGTGCAGGAAGCGGATATGAAGGTCAAGGCGGATACCAAGAAGGCGGAGGCTGACGCGGCGTACGCAATTCAGCAGGAAAACCAGCGTAAGACCATAGAGATTACCAAGGCGAACGCGGATATCGCAAGGCGCGAAAAGGAAGCCGAGCTTGCCGAAAAGGAAATTGCAATCAAGGAGCGCCAGCTCGACGCGGAAATCAGAAAGCAGGCGGACGCTTTGAACTACAAGGTTGCAAAGGAAGCGGAAGCGGAGCTTATCAAGCGCCAGAGAGAGGCGGAGGCAATGGCTTTCGAAGCTATCAAGAAGGCGGAAGCGCAGAAGGCTCAGGCGGAAGCTTTGAGATTCGCTATGGAGCAGGAGGCGGAAGGTATCCGCGCCAAGGGTCTTGCAGAGGCGGAGGCAATCGAAAAGAAAGCCGAAGCTCAGAAGAAGATGGGCGAAGCGTCGGTACTCGAAATGTACCTGTCGGCGCTGCCCGAAGTTGTCAAGAACGCGGCAGAGCCTTTGAGCAGGACGGACAAAATCGTTATGTACGGCGACGGTAACGCAACCAAGGTTGTCAAGGACGTAATGACGAGCACCAACCAGATTATGGAAGGCGTAAAGCAGGCTAGCGGCATAGACATTTCGTCGCTTTTAGCGGGCGTAGTCGGTGGCAAAGTTGCGGCAAACGCAGGTAAAAAGGACAAAGAAGACAAGTAATTAATTGTGGCAAAATTAAGGCGCGTAAGCAAAATGCTTACGCGCCGTTAGTTATTATTTTGAATGCATCTTCTCACATTGAAGATATTTTTCTAAAAAGATGTCGAGATATTGTTCTTTTGTTTTAGTTTTTTTTATCAGTTTATAAATCTGGTAAATGATTATGGGAACACAAAATAAAAGGCATAATATTCCAGCAAGAAACCACAAACAAATTTTAGAAAATAAATTCATTTGACTTGCAGCAGAATTTTTTTGGGGATCATACTCTATGTGACCCGATATTCTTGTGCCGTTGCAAGTTTCTTGCAAATCGGCAATAAACCAATAACCTGCGTGGTCACCTTTTTCAATGCCAATCCAAATTTCATTTTGACCTTTGTCTTCATAAAGAAATTCTCTTTGATTATCTTTAGAAAACTTTTCAACCAAAGACGGCATATTTTCTTTAATGTATTCTTTTGAATACGGCGTAATATATTCATAAATTTTTTTCATAAATCTATCTCTAACGCAAATTGAAATACCGACGAAAGCAATAAGGCTTTCGTCGGTATATGGCGCGGAGAAGAGGATTTGAACCTCCGGACGGGTATTAGCCGTCACACGATTTCCAATCGTGCGCCTTAAACCGCTCAGCCATCTCCGCATTGCCTTATATATGATATTAAATTAACGGCAAAAAATCAAGCAATTTGAACGGTCAGTTTAATTTTTGCAATTTTAAATTTTATCGTAATTTTCAATACACTTTGCGATTATCTTCTCCGCGTCGGCGCGGGGGAGTACCTCGTGCACCGTCGTAACCTTGTATTCCAAAGCCTTGTACACCTCGAAGAAGTGCATCATTTCCTGATAAATGTGCGCGGGTAACTCGCTTATATCGTTGTAGTTGTTGTAAGTCGGGTCGTTGACGGGCACGGCAATCACCTTTTCGTCGCGCTTGCCACCGTCAACCATATTGATGACCCCGATAGGGCGGCAGGTAACCAAAGTCATAGGGTAGATGCTGTCGCCGCACAAAACGAGTACGTCCAGCGGGTCGCCGTCGTCGGCAAGCGTGCGCGGAATAAACCCGTAGTTTGCGGGGTAAACGGTGGAGGTGTACAGTATTCTGTCCAGCCTCAGCATACCCGTCTTTTTGTCTATCTCGTATTTAGCCTTGCAACCCTTGGGTATCTCGATAAGCGCGTCAAACCGCGCCGCCGTCACGTTTTCTTTGTCAAGTCCGCAATCGATTTTCATAAGTTTATTATCTGAGTTCGTCCTTTGCGCGGGGGAAGATAATGGTGTCGCGGATATTGCCCATACCCGTCGCGTACATCAGAATTCTTTCAAGTCCCAAGCCAAAACCCGAGTGGGGTACCGAGCCGAACTTGCGCAAGTCCATATAGTTTTCGTAGTCGCTCATCTTCATACCGCGGTCCAAAATAGCCTGTTTCAGCTTATCCTGGTCGGCTTCGCGCTCGCTGCAACCGATAATTTCGCCTACGCCGGGCACCAAAAGGTCGGTAGCGGCAACCGTCTTGCCGTCGGGATTCTGCTTCATATAGAAAGACTTGATATCCTTGGGATAGTTTACGACGAACACGGGCTTGTTGTAGACCTCGTCAGTGAGATATCTCTCGTGCTCGGTCTGCAAATCCTTGCCCCAGTCGACGGGGTAAACGAACTGCTTGCCGCTCTTTTTGAGAATTTCGATAGCCTCGGTGTAATCCACTCTTACAAACTCGTCGTCGACGACTTTCTGTAATTTGGCGCTCAATCCTTTTTCGTAGAACCTTTCAAGGAAAGCGATTTCGTCGGGGCACTCGTCAAGAACGGCTTTTATGATATACTTGATAAACTCGGTCGCGATTTCGATAATATCGTCAATCTCGGCAAACGCGACTTCGGGTTCGATCTGCCAGAACTCCGCCGCGTGGCGGGTGGTGTTGCTGTTCTCCGCTCTGAAAGTGGGACCGAAGGTGTAAATCTTGCCGAACGCAAGCGCCATAACCTCGCCTTCGAGCTGCCCAGATACGGTAAGACCCGCGCTCTGACCGAAAAAGTCGTCGGCGTAATATTCTTCTTCCGACTTATACTTGGGGTCGTAGCCGATAGTGGTGACCTTGAAAATCTTGCCCGCGCCCTCGCAGTCGCTGCCCGTGATAATGGGGGTGTGCGCATAGAGGTATCCGCGCTCCTGAAAATATCTGTGAATGGCAAAGCTTAACTTGCTTCTCACGCGGAAAATTGCGTTGAAAGTATTGGTGCGCACGCGCAGGTGAGGGAGAGTGCGCAAATAGTCGAGGGAAGTTTTCGCCTTCTGAATAGGGTAGTCGAGAGGACAGTCGCCAAGGAGTGTAATCTCTTCGGCGTTGATTTCGATTTCCTGATTTTTATTGAACGACTTGACCGCCGTGCCCTCGATTTTAACCGAGCTGCCCGCGCGGGTTGCTCCGTCGGGGCTGTCTCTTATACTCTTCTCCGAGCCCACGAGACTAAGGCGAAT
>CAMWKX010000039.1 GCA_947174955.1 uncultured Clostridia bacterium
AAGTTCTATTCGGAAAACTGCCTGTTGAATCAGCCGTTCGTAAAGGACGATTCTCAGACCGTTGAGCAGGTTATCGGCAAGAAATTCAAGGTAACCCGTTTCGTTCGCTGGGAGATGGGCGAAGGCATCGAGAAGAAGCAGGAAAACCTGCAGGACGAAGTTGCCAAGCAAGTCGAAGCAATGAGAAAGAACTAATCGGTTAAAATAAAAGACCGCCGTGCGCTTGATGCGCACGGCGGTCTTTTTAAGTTATTTACAGGGTAGTATAAAAATCATAGGGGTTGTGTTTGGGTCTTGCGCCTTTGCCGAAGCCGCCTATGTCGCCGCCGGCTCCGTCAAATCCGTTGCCCTGCGAAATTATTATAAGTACTACGAAAATAATTACGATAAGCGCGGCAAACGAGCACGTTGACAAATGCGCGATATGCGTAAGCGGGTTTTCGGCTTTGGTTGCAAGCGAAATGAAAAAGGCGGTAAAGGGTATCATTCCCATAAGTGCGAGCGGGAAAATCGCGCTTTTAATAACCACCGCGCAGGTTATCAATGCCGCCAATATTATGCAGAAGTATAACAGCATACTTATTATAAAGTGGTTGCGGAAGAAGGGGATATTGGTTAAAAGGCAGTACAAAACCAGCAAAAAGCACAGTCCGCCGAATACCGTTGCCGATTCCCACACTGCGGGGTAAGCGCCTAAATACACGTATAAACTGCTTAAAGCCAACCCGTCGCCTATTGCGTTGACGGGAATTATAAAGAACGGCATAAGCTTGTTTTTTCTGAAAATCACGGCGAGGATAAGCATTATCACGAACACGCCGCCGCCCGTGCCTACGCCCACCCATTTGGAAAGGGTGAAAAGACTCATAACGTGCATTACTATAAAGCATATCAGCAGAGTTATGGCAAAGCCGCCTATCGACAGCGCACATTTTTTTGTAATCATAATTTTATTATAGTACCCGCATTGCAATTTTGCAATATGCCGCGCGGCTTTTAATTATTCGACAAGTTCGTCCAAAGACAGTCCGTATAGTTTGGCAAGCTTTATAAAGTTCTGTAACGTGGGGACTGTCACGCCCCATTCGTATGCCTGATACGATTGGCAGGTAATTCCGATTTGTTTTGCCACGTACGCTTGCGTGTATTCGAATTGCTTTCTTAAATCTTTCAGATTCTTGGATAAATTATAAAGTTCCTGCATTATTTTCGTTTTTCCTCGGCTTATTTATTGACATATTAAAGTTTTAAACTGTATAATGAATGAAATAAAGTTTTAAACTTTAAAAGCAAAGGAGAAGAAATATGAAGAAAATTTTACGTACTGTATTCCTGTTATTGGCTGTTGCGTGCGCGGTAGGAGGCTGCTTAATGTTGTTGCTGCCGGGTGCGGTTTGCAAAACGGAAGGATTATGGAGGGACTACAAACTTTCGGAAATTTGTTTCGGGTGCAGGGGCGAAGAGCCCAAAGCGACGTTTCTCAGTTTTTTACCCGTTTGTCTGCTTGGCGGGGTTATTGCGATGCTGGCTGTTGAAATAGTGGCGCTATATGCTAAGCCTAAGGAGGGGAAGAGAAAACTGACCACGCCTCTTGCTACGGTTATTTTGATTATTGCGTTTGTGGCGGCAGGCGTTTTATTCCTCTATGAACTGTCTTTCGTTTATCCTATTATTCCTCCCGATTTGAAGGTGGATAAAAAGGAATACGTGAGCGATTTCAGAGAGAAAATGAAGAAAAATTTCGAACTCGGTGCAGGCGCCATATGGGCGGCAGTGCTATGCTTTGCTGGTGCGGTTATGACGTTATTGTCCAAAATTATGCAATACGTGATTCAGGAGTAAATTTAATAAACTACATAAAACGCGGAGTGTTTATGCGCTTCGCGTTTTTTTAATACATTTTATTTACCGTTTACTATTGCTTTAACTCTTGCGGTATGGTATAATTTAGCAGTGGGAATATAATTAGGAGTGTTAATTTATGTCGCCTAAATACAAAAGGGTGTTAATCAAGCTTTCGGGCGAGGCGCTTGCCGGCAAGAAAGGTCACGGTCTGAACGAAAACGTCATTTCGGGCGTCGTCGACCAAATCGAAGCAATCAAGAAAATGGGTGTGGAAATTGCGCTCGTTATCGGCGGAGGCAATTTCTGGCGCGGGCGTCAGGGCAAGAAAATGGACAGAACAACCGCCGACCATATGGGTATGCTCGCAACGGTTATGAACTCGCTGGCTATGATGGACGCACTCGAACAGCGCGGCATTGCAACCCGCGTGCAGACGGCGCTCATTATGACCTCGCTTGCAGAGCCCTACATCTTACGCAAGGCTTTAAACCATTTCGAGAAGGGCAGGGTGGTGATTATGGCGTGCGGCACGGGCAATCCGTACTGCTCGACGGACACGGCGGCGGCACAGCGCGCGTGTGAAATACAGGCCGACCTTTTAATGATGGCTAAAAATATCGACGGCATTTACGATTCCGATCCCAAACTTAATCCGAATGCCAAAAAGTACGACCACATAAATTATATAGACATAATCAAAAACGGCATAAAAGCTATGGACGCGACCGCGGCTACTATGTGTATGGAAAACGACGTGCCCGTAGTTGCGTTCGGGCTGGACGAACCCAACTCTATCGTGCGCGTGGTGTGCGGCGAAAAGCTGGGCACGGTCATAGACAATCAATAATAATCAAGGAGAAAGCATTATGGAAAACGAGATGATTGAAGAGATATTACTTGTTTTGGACGACAAACTCGAAAAGGCGATTTCGGTGCTCAAAGAGGATTACGCGGCAATCCGCGCAGGCAGAGCCAATCCGCACATTTTAGACAAGGTTATGGTGGACTATTACGGCGCGATGACGCCCGTAACGCAGATGGCAAACGTGTCGGTGCAGGAGGGCAGATGCCTGGTTATTTCGCCGTGGGATATGTCGGCGTTAAAGGGCATCGAGAAGGCAATTCAGATTTCCAATATCGGCTTGACGCCCACCAACGACGGCAAGGTGATAAGGCTCGTGTTCCCCGAGCTGACCGAGGAGCGCCGCCGCGACCTCGTAAAGCAGATTAAAAAGATGGGCGAGGACGCCAAGATTGCTCAGCGCAACGTGCGCCGCGACGCTATGGACGGTCTTAAAAAATTGAAGAACGACAAGTCCATTTCCGAGGACGAATTTTCCGCGGGTGAAAAGGAAGTTGAAAAGCTCGTTTCCGACGCGGTTTCAAAGGTTGACGCCGCCATTTCTGTGAAAGAGAAGGAAATAATGACTGTCTGATGGCAGATAGCAAACAATTAAAAATACCCACGCACGTGGGGATAATAATGGACGGCAACCGCCGTTGGGCGAAGAGGAGGCTTATGCCGCCCGCTTCGGGGCATAGCGCGGGTTTGAACCGTATGGTCGCTCTTGCGGAGAAGGCGAAAGCGGTCGGCGTTAAATACCTTACGGTATACGCGCTGTCAACCGAAAATCTTTCCCGCCCGAAGGACGAACTCGATAAAATGTTCGCCCTTATCCGCAAGCAGTATTCGAGTTGTCTGGATAAGCTGTTGAAGGTGGGCGCGCGGGTAAAAGTTATCGGCGATTTGTCGTTGCTTCCCGCCGACGTTCAAAAGCTTATAGAGGACGGATTGAAAAAATCGCCCGAAAGCGCCGATTTCACGTTTATAATGGCGCTCGGTTACGGCGCGCGCAGCGAGCTTGTGCGCGCGGCTAATCTTGCCGTGGAGGCGGGCAAAAGTGTGACGGAAGAGGAGCTGTCTTCGCTTCTGTACACGGCCAGCTTGCCTGACCCCGACCTGATTATAAGGACGGGCGGCGAGAAAAGGCTTTCCAACTTTCTGCTGTGGCAGGCGGCGTATGCGGAGCTGTACTTTTCGGACGTGCTGTTTCCCGATTTTACCGACGAAGAATTCGACGGAGCGATAGCCGACTACTCGTCGCGTGACAGGCGTTTCGGCAAGGTGTAATTAGGAGTAATTAAGTATGAAAAAAAGATTTATAACCGGCGTATGCTACGTAATAGTTATGGTCGGCTTGCTGGTTATGAAATTACTCATTCCCGAAGTGAACGGAACGGAGTACGGTGCGCTCGGCGTAGACGTTTTGTTCCTTGCGATTTCGGTAATAGGTGCGTTCGAGTTCACCCGCGCGGTGGGTGAAAGAAAGCGCGTGACGGGCGAGGACGGTAATACGCACGTGACAGAGGGCATATCCAACGCACAGCGGTGGGTGGTTCTGGTGACCTGCGCGCTTATGATACCCGCGTTCGTTATCGGCAAGCTTGTAAAAAGCGACGACGGACTTATCGGACTTTCGCTCATTCTGTTGCTTGCAATCGGAAGCGTGGGGGCAATGGTTGTGGCGTCGCTGACAGTTTTCGACCACGAGAGGAGCGATTTAAAGAGTACGGCGTACGCCGAGTTCTGCCTTTTGTACTGCGGCGGGCTTGCAAGCGTCGGCCCGAATATCAACCATATGGTAACCAATTCGGACGTCGCGATATTGTTTATGTTCGTGTTAGTGCCGTTCGTGGACGCGGGCGCGTTCTTCGTGGGCAAGCTGTTCGGTAAGTTAGTGCCGTTAAAGCTCGCTCCGCACACCAGTCCAAACAAGACGGTTATAGGAGCGGTAGGCGGACTTTTGGGCGGAGTGCTCGCGGCGGTGGTCACCTGGATTATCTGCGAATATACCACCGCGGTTGATTTTTACAATTACACGAATTTGCCCGACGTGGTAGTGCTTATGCTCATAGCAATCCCCACGGCGATTATGTCACAGCTGGGCGATTTGTTTGAAAGCGCGATAAAGCGCGGGTGCGGCATAAAGGATATGGGCAAGCTTCTTCCCGGGCACGGCGGCGTTTTAGACAGGTTCGACAGTATGCTGTTTGCTACCGTGGCTATCGTAGTTTGCTTTATGGTTATAAGATAACTCTGTAAATGTGCGGCGGCATTATATTGCCGCCGTTTTCATATTTCAGACATTAATTAAAAATTAAAGGGTATAATATATATGAAGAAAGTTGCTCTTGTCGGAAGCACGGGCTCGATCGGCAGACAGGTTATAAACGTAGTCAACCGGACCGAAAAATTTTCGCTCGTCGCGCTGATTGCAAACAGCTCCAAGGACGAGTTTTTGCGGCAGGTCGGGGCGTTGACCCCGCAATATGCTTCGTTGACCGACCTTTCCGCCGCAAAAAGTATAGGCGAATTGCCCGCGGGCGTTAAGTTTTTACCCGGCGAAGATGGTGCGCTGAAAGCCTTGGAAGATTGCGGCGCGGACGTTATAGTCGTTGCGTGCGGCGGCTTCGCGGGGCTTAAATACAGCTTAAAGGCGGCGGAACTGGGTATACCTTTGGCTCTTGCCAACAAGGAAACGCTGGTGTGCGGCGGCGATTTGGTTATGCCGTGCATTAAAGAGATAATGCCCGTCGACAGTGAACATTCGGCAATCTGGCAGTGCCTGAATTTCGACCGCAGCGCCGAGTTCGACAGCCTCGTAATCACGGCGAGCGGCGGCGCGTTCCGCGGCAGAGCTTGGAACAGCCTTGCCAACGTCACGCCCGCGGAGGCACTCCGCCACCCGACCTGGAAGATGGGCGCAAAGATTACGGTAGACTGCGCAACCCTTCTGAACAAGGGTTATGAAATAATCGAGGCGCATCACCTTTACGGCGCGCCGTACGAAAAGATTTCGGCGGTAATACACCCGCAGAGCATCGTGCACTCGATGGTAAGATTTGCGGACGGCGCAACGCTGGCGCAGCTTTCGTACCCCACGATGGAGCTGCCCATACAGCTCGCGCTTACGTACCCCGAACGGTACGACTGCGCCTTGCCTCAGCTCGATTTTACCAAGGCGTTGTCGCTTGAATTTTTGCCGCTCGAAATGGAGGAATATCCGCTGTATAGCCTGGCGTTGGACTGCGGCAAGGCTGGCGGCGTTCTGCCCACTGCGCTGAACGCGGCGAGCGAGGTTGCCGTAAACGCGTTCCTGCAAGGCGGTTTGCGTTTTACGGATATTTTCACCGTGGCGGACAAAGTCGTATCGGGTACGGCTAACGAAAAGGTGCAAAGTTATGAACAGCTTGCCCTTGCGGATAAAAATGCAAGGGGGCTGGCTGAAAAGATAATTAAAGAGGTATAATGACAAACTTGTTGATTTCAGGCGTCGGC
This sequence comes from uncultured Clostridia bacterium, assembly GCA_947174955.1. Taxonomy (GTDB): domain Bacteria; phylum Bacillota; class Clostridia; order Christensenellales; family Borkfalkiaceae; genus Coproplasma. The sequence continues at coordinate 6,185 of CAMWKX010000039.1, forward strand.
GGCACGGTGCTGTCGGTGCTACTGGCAATCTTAATACTTCTCGCAATGATATGCGTGCACGAATTCGGGCACTTTATATCGGGCAGAATATTGGGGTTCAAAATCAACGAGTTCGCCATAGGCTTCGGTCCCAAGCTGTTTAAGCGCAGGGGCAAAAAACACGGCACGCTCTTTTCGGTGCGTGCTTTTCCTTTGGGCGGCTTCTGCGCCTTTCAGGGCGAGGACGAGGACGGGAACGACCCCAACTCTTTCAACAACAAAAAGCCGTGGCAGAGAATTATAGTGCTCGTAAGCGGCGCGCTCTTTAACTATCTTCTGGCTCTGATTTTAATTATCGTCGGCTTTTTCGCGTACGGTCAGCCGTGCTATAAGATGGGCGCAATCGTCGAAAACGAAACGTACGTCGAATACAGCCTGCAAGAGGGCGACATAATTTTAGGAGTGCAGGGCAAGACGGCGTACTTTGCAACCGATCTGATTTTTGCCTTAAAGGGCAAAAGCGAGGGGGATAAAGTCACCTTCGACGTAATCCGCGGCGGAGAGAGGCAGAGTGCGGAAGTTATTCTTCGTGCCGACTGCAATTTCAAGAATTCGTCCGAAATAAGCAAGCTGTGGCGCGCGCTCGGGTCGGACACCTACGAGGGAAGCGACGGCAACCTTTATTGGAGCGTTACCGCCGAAAACTGTCGGTTCGGATTTTTCCAAACGCTTGGGCGGTCGTTTGCCTATTCGTTCAAGACGATGGGCACCATTTTCAGAGTGCTTGGCGAACTTTTGACGGGCAGTTTGGGACTGAACGCGATGGGCGGACCGGTCACGACCATACGGCAGACGGGCGCGATTGCCGTGCAGGGCTTTCAGAGTTTTTTGCAGGTTGCGGCATATATCGGGGTCAATCTCGCCGTTTTCAATCTTTTGCCCATTCCCGCGCTGGACGGAAGCAAGGTCATATTCTGTCTTATCGAGTGGATTTTCAAAAAGCCCGTGCCGCGAAAGGTGGAGGCAATAATTCACGCAATCGGGTTCGTTTTAATTATCGGGTTTGCGGTGTTGGTTGATATAATGCAGTTTGCAAGGTGTTAAAATTTAACTCCTTGTAATTCGCATCATTGTGTGTTACAATGGGAAAAAAGGGAGGTACGGATGCACGAACGTTATTTAAAGGACGCCAGAGTGGCGCGCGTTGCCAAAATTTTTTGCAATATAGCGCTTTTCTGCGGGATATTGCTTTTGATTCTCGGGCTTATGCCCGTGTTGAAAGGGCTGTATTACTTTTTAATTTTAATGTTTGCGGCGGCAGTGCTGACCTTCTGGCTGTTAACGCTTATTCTGTTTCACCCGTTCGACATATCCTTTCTGCAACCGCTCTTCGACACCGGAAGCGAGGCGTTTAAATATATTCAGATTTACTCGTTTAAGTATGCTCCGTACGTCTGCGCCGTCGCGGTCGTTCTCGGCATAGCGGGGCTTGTGCTGATTTTAAGGGACAAGTCGGTCAGAAGAACGGGAAGAATAGTCGCCGCGTCGCTTGCGATAGCGTTTGCCGTAGTCGGCACCGTCGCGATAATTCTCGGGGTGACGCTATGAACACTTTAAATCTGAAAGTAGGCAGGATGATTAAAGGTTGCCGCGTGTATGTGGACGGCAGACAGATTGCGCTTAAACGCAACAAGGACGGCACGCTCGGCGGCGTATATACGACGGACAGGGACGAGGCGGAAGTCACCGTCGTTAAGCTCGGCGAGTTCGGCGGCAGTCTGTGGTTTATATGGGCGATGCTGTTCTTCGTGATCAGCTGTTTCGGCATCTTCAACGCGCACTACGACCGTCGCAATATCACCGTAAACTATCGGTCGGTGGTCAGGCTCAGCGGACAGAATTGTCTGCGGTTGGAATTCAACAATTTTAACGAAGGACAGCCCGCGTTGGCGTACCAGAGCGATTGCCCGGTAGAAATCGAAACAAATCTCTTCGGCTTAGACAGACAGGCGGCAAAGCGGCGCAAAATTTTAACCTGGATTGAGGTTTTTATGTGGCTTGCGCTAATTGTTCTCGTTGCGATTCTTGTGGTTAAGGCGATAATAGGTTAAAATAAAATGCGCCCCGCGGCGGAAAGCCGCGGGGCTACGTTTTTAATTTTCGATAGTGTTTTCGGTTTCGGTTACCTTTTTGCGTTTAACGTCCATCATTGTAAGCAGTCTGTCAAGCGCCTTGGTTTTAGCCGTCGCAAACAGAACGACGATGCAGAGAACGCAGTCCGCAGGCAGATAAACGCACTGGTATATGAACGAGTAAACGAACATATTGGGAGTGGGCAAATCCACCCAGATAGAGTTTTCGGCAAAGTAGATAAAGCCCGAAACAAGGTGGAAAATAAATCTTGCAACGAACACCAATACCGTGCCTATCGTTACCTTAGCCGTAAGCGAAAGCTTGCCAAACTTCGGAGCAAAGCCCATAAGTCCTATGCTTGCAAACGCGAGAACGTAATCGAGGAAGAAGGTGAGCGGCGTTAAGATGTAGGGACCCGAAATGAAATTGAAAAGCCCTAAAATTATGCCGGCAAGCGTGCCCTTGACGGGACCGAACTTATAGGCGTAAATAAGCAGCGGCACGAAGCTTGCAAGCGTTATCGAGCCTCCGAACTGTACGGGCGTCACCTTTATAAAGGAGAGCGCGAACGACAGCGCAAGGCAGATACCCGCGAAAGCAATCTCGTGCGTGGAGTACTTTTTGCCGAAAATGCAGACGAGCGCAAGCACAATCGCAATTGCCGCTATACAACCTATCGACACCCAGGTTACAATGTCCGTCGTCTTTTGCGAAACGGCGGCAAGCAGTGAAAAGTGAAACATAAAACCTCCTTAACCGCCGTATATTTTAAGCGCCCCGAAAATTAAAAATTTTCGGGGCGCAAAGAAAACACATCTTTGGTACTATCGCTCAACCATTACGTTGCCGATTCAAAGGGTATAATCTCAG
>CAMWKX010000040.1 GCA_947174955.1 uncultured Clostridia bacterium
CAAAAAGACTTTTTAAGAGGCTTAAAGAGATAATATGGAAATTGTAAAGCAACTGACCGAGGAGTTCAAACTCAGACCCGACCACGCGGAAAACGTGGTCAAGCTTTTGGACGAGGGCAACACGATACCCTTTATCGCGCGCTACCGCAAGGAGATGACGGGCGCGATAGACGACCAGGTTTTAAGAGAGTTCGCCGACAGATACGAATACCTTCAAAACCTCGAAAAGCGCAAGGGCGAGGTTGCCGCGGCGATAACCGAGCAGGGCAAGATGACCGACGAGATACAGGTTGCTATCGCGGCTTGTGCGACTATGACGGAAATCGAGGACGTTTACCGCCCCTACAAGCAGAAGAAAAAGACGCGCGCCTCGGTTGCAATTGCAAAGGGGTTACAGCCGCTTGCCGACTTCATTTTGACTCAGCAGGGCGATCCCTGGGCGGAAGCGGAAAAGTACATAAACGCCGAAAACGGAGTGGAAAACGCTCAGCAGGCAATCGACGGAGCAAAGGACATAATAGCCGAAATAGTTTCGGACAACGCGGAGCTTAGAAAGAAGCTGCGCGCTTTAATGGAAAACCACGGCGAAATTCAGGTCAAGCTTGTCAAGGACGACGGCAAGGGTACTTACGATATGTACGCCGACTACTGCGAGCTCATTCCGGAAATCAAAAATCACAGAATACTTGCCGTCAACCGCGGCGAAAAAGAAGAGTGCCTGCGCGTTAAAATCGCGTTCGACGCGGACGTTGCAAAGCGCGTGTGCGCGGCTAAATACGTAAAGACCAAGGGCGCGTGCGCCGACCTTATCAAAGAGGCGGCGTCCGACGGTTACGACAGGCTCATTCAGCCCTCGATAGAGCGCGAGGTGCGCTCCATTCTGACCGACAGAGCAAGCGAGCAGGCTATCAAAATGTTCGAAGTCAATCTGCGCCCGCTCCTTTTACAGCCGCCCGTAAAGGGTAAGGTAACCCTCGGCTTAGACCCCGGTTACCGCACTGGCTGCAAGGTTGCCGTCGTCGACGATACGGGCAAGGTGCTTGCAACTTCGGTCATCTATCCAGTGCCCCCGCACAACAAGATAGAGGAAAGTAAAAAGATAATCAAGGACCTTATCAAAAAGCATAAAGTCGACGTCATTTCGATCGGCAACGGCACGGCGGGCAAGGAAACGGAAATTTTTGTTGCCGAGCTTTTAAAAGAAATCGACCGCGACGTATCCTACGCGGTCGTCAACGAGGCGGGCGCTTCCGTGTACTCGGCAAGCCCCCTGGCGGTCGAGGAATTCCCCGACTACGACCTTACTTTGCGCTCGGCAATTTCGATTGCGCGCAGACTGCAAGACCCTCTGGCGGAGCTTATCAAGATCGACCCCAAGTCGATAGGCGTGGGGCAGTATCAGCACGATATGGACAAAAAGCGTCTTGACGCGGTGCTGGGCGGCGTTCTCGAAGACTGCGTTAACAGTGTCGGCGTCGACCTCAATACCGCGAGCGCGTATCTTTTAAGATACGTTGCGGGCTTGAACGCGGGCGTTGCAAAGAGCGTTGTTGCCTACCGCGAGGAGAACGGCAAGTTCACCGAAAGAAAACAGCTTTTAAAGGTGCCCAAGCTGGGCGCAAAGGCGTACGAGCAGTGCGCGGGCTTCCTGCGCATAGTCGACGGCAAGAACATTTTCGACAATACGGCGGTTCACCCCGAAAGCTACGCTAAGGCTGAAAAGCTCTTAAAGCTTTTTGGATACACGGCAAAGGACGTAAAAGAGGGCAACTTAAAGGAGCTCCCCGCAAAAATCAAGGAGTACGGCGAGAATAAAGCCGCAGAATACTGCGAACTTGACAAAGCGACTATGAACGATATCGTAACCGAGCTTTTAAAGCCCGGCCGCGATATCCGCGACAGTCTGCCTTCGCCCATACTGCGCAGGGATATTATGAGTATCGAGGACTTGTCCGTCGGAATGGTGGTCGAGGGTTCGGTGCGCAACGTAATCGACTTCGGCGCGTTCATAGATATCGGCGTGCATCAGGACGGACTCGTGCACGTTTCCGAAATCACCGACCGCTACATAAAGCATCCCTCAGACGTATTGAAGGTAGGACAGAAGGTCAAGGCGGTCATTATCAACCTCGACATCAAAAAACAGCGCATAGGCTTGTCGATAAAACAGCTTTCCAAGAAAGAGGCGAAATAATTTTTCTTGACAATAGAAATTTTGTCATATATAATTATGATATTAAATTTTCAGGAGATAAATAAAAATGTTTGATAAAGTAGCAAAGATGCTTGCAGAACAGCTCGGCATACCCCAGAGCAAAATCACACCCGAAAGCAAGATTGTCGACGACCTCGGCGCAGACAGCCTGGACGTCGTTGAGCTTTTGATGACCTTGGAGGACGAAACGGGCAAGACCATTCCCGACGACGAGGTTGCTCAGATTAAGACGGTAGGTCAGATTGTAGAAGTTTTGGAAAAATTATAATTAAATAGAGCCGCGCGGCACTCCTTGCCGCGCGGCGTTTTTATCAATTGACCGTTTCTCCCGCATACAATGTAGTAACTACATTTTTTTACGGGAGAAAAATTGTTTTGGAATGGTTTACAGGGCTTTCGGGCTGGGTGCAGGCGTTGCTTGCCACGCTCTTTACGTGGGCGTTGACGGCGCTGGGAGCATCGCTCGTATTCTTTTATAAAAAGGTAGGCAAAACGGCGTTTTGCTTTATGCTTTCGGGCGCGGCGGGCATAATGCTCGCGTCGTCTTTTTTTTCGCTCCTTTTGCCCGCACTCGAACAGGGCGGCGAGTATTCGTACATAGTACTCACCGTCGGCTTTATTCTCGGCGGACTTTTAATAACGGTCACCGATATTCTTATAGGCAAGCTCACCAAAAATACCGAGGAAAAAAAGCGTTCGTGCGCGGTAATGACGGTTGCGGTCACGGTGCATAACGTGCCCGAGGGCTTGGCGGTCGGGGTGGCGTTCGGCGCGCTTTCGCAGGGGAGCGGAGTGGGCGTAGTCGCCGCAATTATGCTTGCAGTGGGCATAGGCATACAGAACTTCCCAGAGGGTATGTGCGTTGCGTTCCCCCTGCGGGCAAACGGATATTCGCGTACGAAAAGCTTTTTAATCGGTCAGCTTTCGGGCGTGGTGGAAATTATAGCGGGCGTAATAGGCGCGCTCGCGGTGACGTGGGTGAGCGGAATTCTGCCGTTCGCGCTCGCGTTCTCGGCGGGAGCAATGGTAGCGGTGGTATGTTCGGAGCTCGTCCCCGAAAGCTTCGAAACGTCGAAATTAAAGGCGACCGTCGGCGTGGTATTAGGGTTCGCTTTAATGATGATACTCGACATTGCTTTCGGCTAAATTATAAAAACAGTTGCCAAACGCGAAAATGCGTGATAAAATACAGTTGCCAGTACAGTTGAATAGGAAGTTATCGGATGGGCACACTATATGCGCAATAGTGTCACCCTTATTTTGGTGTTGCAATTTTCCGCAACGCGTTTTCGGAACTTAATCCGACTCATTCGATACTCCATTCGAATAACAACTGTCTGGCGACTGTTTAGGGTACGCATTGCGGGCGGTCCTTAAACGGATCGCCTTATTTTTTTGCCCGCAAAAAGGAGTATAGTATGAGAAAAAAGACTTTGGCACTGATTTTGGGCGCGGCGGCACTTGCCGGCTGTGCGTTCGGGTTTGCCGCCTGCGACACTAACGGAAGCGGCAGCGACAACAAGGACAAGACGGATAATCCGCACGACCACGTGTGGGTGCAGACCTGGGATAAGAACGGCACGCATCACTGGCACAACTGTGAGGGTTGCGACGAAAAGAACGGCTACGACGAACACGGTTTCGACAACGGCGACTGCGTTTGCGGACAGAAAAAACCGGAAGGCGGCGAAAAACCGCCCGTAATCGAGCCCGAAAAGCACACTCACGAATGGGCTGAGGCGTGGGATAAGGACGATACTCACCACTGGCACAACTGCACGGGCGAGGACTGCGACGAAAAGGACGGCTACGGCGAACACGATTTCGATAACGGCGACTGCGTTTGCGGAGAAAAGGCTCCGCACGACCACGCGTGGGCGGAAAGTTGGAGCAGCGACGGCACCCATCACTGGCACGGATGCGAAGTGGAGGGCTGCGAAGAAAAGGACGGTTACGCCGCGCACGACTTTACGCACGGCGATTGCGAGTGCGGAAAGCCTCAACCCGCAACCGAAGGACTTGCGTACGAGCTGAATTCCGACGGTACGGCGTATATCTGCACGGGAATCGGTACTGCAACGGACGCGGAAATAAGAATTGCTTCCGAATACGAAAATCTGCCCGTTACGGGAATTAAAGAAAGCGCGTTTTCGGGCAATCAAAATTTGGCGAAAGTGTTTATTCCCCAAAGCATAGAAACGGTGGGACAGTATGCGTTCGGCGGCTGCGACTTCCTGCTTATAGATTGCGAGGTTGCCGAAAAGCCCGAAGGCTGGGCGAATAACTGGTACTCGGGGGAAAGAACAGACGTATATTTTAACTGTAAAAACGACATTTACGAGTGGGTTGACGGTATACTTTACACAGTTAATTACAACAATAACGGAAAGGCGGGGCTCAGATATGCGTGCAAAAATTTAACGGGCAAAATCGTAATTCCTTCCGAATTGACTTTTAACGGGGTCGTATACAAAGTTACGTCTATCGGCTCGTGGGCTTTTTACGGTTGCACCGAGATTACGGAAGTAGTCACAACAGATACCCTGGTCAGCATCGGCAGCGAGTCGTTCAAAGGCTGTACGTCGCTGGAAAGCTTAACTCTTCCGTTCGCGGGGGTAAATATTTATAATAACGAATCTACCTTGGATTACAGTCAACACTTGTTCGGTTGGATTTTCGGTTCGAATTATTATGAAGGTTCATACTGCGCTTCGCAGTCATACGTCAAATACGTTAACTCAACGCGAAGGGTATACACGCAAAAGAATTATATCCCGACTTCGTTGAAAAACGTAACCATACTCGGTAAGAATTCATTCGGTAATGCGTTGGAATACGGCGCGTTTTCGGGAATCAAGCTCGATAATCTGACGCTTATGAGCAAAGTGAAAGTTGACAGTGGTGCATTTTATATTAAAAGTGCCACGGTACAGGGCGAATCCGACTTCGTTAACTGTAAGGTAAAGAATTTAATTGCGCCGTTAGACGTTATGGGAAGTACAATACCGAAAGAAGGTCTTGAAACTCTCACCTTTATAGAGCCGAGAGACAAAAGATACCGCATTTACAGTTTAAACAATTGCACTGAGCTTACTACTTTAAACCTTACGAATCTAGTACAAAGTATAGACGCAAATGCGCTTTCGGGTTGCACCGCTCTGACCGATATAAACTTCGACGGCACTATGGAAGAGTGGGAGGCTGTCGAAAAAGGAGAAAACTGGGATAAGGATACGGGCGATTACACGGTTCACTGCACGGACGGCGATATAGCTAAAAATCAATAAACGAAAGCCCCGCGGCGATTTCGCCGCGGGGCGTTTAATTTTAGTCAAAACCGAATAAATCGTTCGGCGTAATATCAAGCCGTTTGCAAAGGAAAACAATCTTTTCATAATCAAGCTGAATTTTTCCCGTTTCGTATTCGCTGTAATCAGATTGATATTTGTGCATTTCGTCGGCTAACTGCTTTTGGGTTATGCCCTTTGCAATTCTTGCCTGTTTTAAATTTTCACCAACTATTTTTGAAATATCCATTTTAAACCTCAACTAAAATATAGGAATTTTATCTATATTTTTGTTGATTTATAGGATTTTATCCTATATAATTATTTTATGAAAAAGCTTGTTGAAGACAGGTATTGCAATAATTGCAGATACTATTTGGCGCGTGTCGTTATTATAAATAATAAGTTTTGTGATATAGGCGGGGATTGTGGTAATAACATTCCTTATTATCCGCCTACGCTTATCCCAAGCGAAGTGGACGGAAATTGCGAATTTTGGGAAAGCAAAGATGACGGGAATGGTATTCGGTTTTAACTAACGCCCCGCGCGGAATTGTTTCCGCGCGGGGCGCATATTTTTATTTTCCTTTCCGCACAATAGTTGTATGGAAAATAATTCTAAGAGTAAAACGGTTAAGCCGTCGGTTGTGGTAGTGGGCGGAAGCTCGGGCATAGGCTACGAAACTTGCGTGCGCCTCGTAAACCGCGGCTGGGAAGTAACCAACGTTTCGAGAACCCCTTGCAATAACGCCAAGGTGCATAATATCTGCGCCGACGTCACCTGCGGAAGCGAGGTCTGTACGGCTATCTCGTCGTCGGCGGAGAAGTACGGACTTACTGCGCTCGTATATTGCGCGGGCTTTTCTATGGCGGCGCCCATCGAGTACGCAAAGGAAGCCGACTACAAGTACCTTTTCGAGGTCAACTTTTTCGGCGCGCTCAAAGCTATGCAGACGGCAATCCCCTTTATGAAGAAGAGGGGCGGCAAGATAGTTCTGGTCGGCTCGCTCGGCGGCGACGTGCCCGTAGTTTTCGACAGCTTCTATTCGTGCTCGAAAGCGGCTCTGGAAATGCTCGCCCGCGAGGCTAACACCGAACTCAACGGCTACGGCATAACCGCAACGGCAATTCTGCCCGGCGGCACGGCTACCAACTTTTCGTTCAAGCGCAAGGTTTATCCCGAGGAGGAAAACGGCACTTACGGCAAGTCGTTAAACCGCGCGGTCGCCGCATTAAACAATATGGAGCAGAGCGGTATGAAACCCTCGCGCGTAGCGGAAGATATATATAAGGTCCTCATTGCCGAAAAGCCGCCCATTATCAAGACGTGCGGCGTCAAGAACACGGCGGCGCGCTTTGCAACGCGCGTTATGCCCGAAAAGCTCACAAATTATCTGAACGGGAAAATGTACAACCAATGAGAAAGGAATACGATTTATCCCGCCGCGACGAGCGGGAAACGCTGTACAGAGGCGTAAAGGAAGGCGGTATCAAAAATGACAGGAAAGCATAAGGAAAATTACAACGCCAACTACCTGCAATATATAAAGACCCAAGAGCCCAAGTCCAAGCACTTCAAAAACTGTCTTTCGGCGTTCGGCGTGGGCGGACTGATTTGTTGCATAGGTCAGTTTTTCCGCTTTATGTTGGAGTATGCGGGGCTGTCCGGCGACGTTCTTGCGGGTACCGTTTCGGCAATACTCATATTTTTGAGCTGCCTTTTAACGGGACTTGGCGTGTACGACAGAATAGGCAGACACGCGGGCGCGGGCTCCATCGTGCCCATCACGGGATTTGCCAACTCGGTGGCGTCACCCGCAATTGAGTTTAAAACCGAAGGCTGGATTTACGGTATGGCGGCGAAAATGTTCACGGTCGCGGGACCTATAATCGTTTTCGGCGTATTTTCGGGCGTGCTCGTCGGCTTGATTTATTCGATTATATAATACAATATATTGTGTAAAAAACTGTTGACAAGCCCGATATGCTGTGATATAATCACTTTACAAATTGAGGGTGCGCCGTGACTGACGAAAAGCTGAGCGGAAAACCGCGGGGGAGTGGCGCATTTAATGGTGAAAGCCGTTCGTCTGGGCAAATTTACTTGGGTAACCTTTAAGTAAATTGCCCTGTTTTTTTGCGGAGGACAAGCTATATGACGGGTCGTATACATTCGTTTGAAAGCTTCGGCACGGTCGACGGACCGGGAATACGCTTCGTAGTGTTCGTGCAGGGTTGCCCTATGCGCTGCCTGTATTGTCACAATCCCGACACGTGGACGGGCGGCGGCAAGAGCTTTACCGCAGACGAGGTTGCAAAGACCGCGCTTAAATACAGGAGCTATTTCACGGGCGGGGGCGGAGTTACCGTTTCGGGCGGCGAGCCTTTATTGCAGGCGGAGTTCGTGTGCGAGCTGTTTAAAATATTAAAAAAGCACGGCGTGCATACCGCGCTGGACACTTCGGGAATACTGTTCGACGCAAACGATGCGCACAAGTTCGACGAGCTGTTGTCCGTGACCGATCTTGTGCTTCTGGATATAAAGCATATCGACGATAAAGAGCACGAAAAACTGACCAAGCATTCCAATAATAACGTGCTCGCGTTTGCAAAATATCTGTCCGATATCGGCAAGCCCACGTGGATAAGGCACGTTTTGGTGCCGGGGATAACCGACAACGACGAATATCTTACCCGTCTTTCGGAGTTTATTTCAACTCTGAAAACGGTTGAAAAGGTGGAGGTTCTGCCCTATCACAATATGGGCGAGGTCAAGTATAAAAATCTGGGGCTTGACTATCCGTTAAAGGGTACGGAGCCGCCTACCAAAGAGCGGGTTGAAAACGCTAAAAAGTTTTTGGGAATTAAGAAATGAACTTTGATTTGAGCGGAAAATGTCTTTTGGAAATCAGCGGCGAGGGTTGCGACGCGTGCCTTGCGGTTATGCCCAACTGCGGGCAGGTTGCAAAAGATTTTGACCTGAAATTCGTAAAAATAAGCATTCAGGACTGCCCCGAGGTTGTGAAAAAGTTTGAAATAACCAAAATTCCTTCGATAGTTCTCGTCGAAGACGGCAAGGAAATTGCCAGGTGTTCGGGCTATCAGCCGCTGGAAATCTTGGAACTTTGGGTGCAGGCTAAATTCGGATTATAATTACATAAGGAGAAAAGTTTAATGTTGTTTAAACAGTGGGAAGGTTTTACGGCAGGTAAATGGAGCGACGACGAAGTTGACGTCCGCGACTTTATTCAGCACAACTATAAGCCGTACGAGGGCGACGGAAAGTTTCTGGAAGGTCCTACCGAGGCTACGCAAAAGCTGTGGAAAGAGGTATTAAAGCTCTCCGAGGACGAGAGAAAGGCGGGCGGCGTTTTAAAGGCGGATACCGCCGTCGTTTCCACTTTGACGAGCCACCCCGCGGGCTATATCGATAAGGCGCTGGAAAAAATCGTCGGCTTGCAGACGGACGAGCCGTTCAAGCGCGGTTTGCAGCCCTTCGGCGGCATAAAGATGAGCGAACAGGCGTTGAATATGTACGGCTACGAGCTCGACCCGCAGATTAAATATATATTCACTCATTACCGCAAGACGCACAACGACGGCGTGTACGACGCGTACACTCCCGAAATGCGCCGCGCCCGC
>CAMWKX010000041.1 GCA_947174955.1 uncultured Clostridia bacterium
TTGCAGGATCTGATTGAAACCGAAGAGGAGCTTATCTCCCTTTCGCTGCTGCCCGCGCCCAAGGCGGAAAAGGGCAGAAAGGGCGGAAAAAAGACAGTTGAAACAAGCCCCTTCCGCAGGTATTTATGCGACGGCTTTACGGTGCTGTGCGGGCGCAACAACTCGCAGAACGACCGACTTACAAAGGGGCTGAGCGCAACCGATTTATGGCTGCACGTAAAAACTTTCCACTCCTCCCACGTTGCTATATTATGCGACGGCAAAGAGGCGACCGACGAAGTTATCAAGTTTGCCGCCGAGGTGTGCGCCCACTATTCGGAGGCGCGCGAAAAGGACAAGGTTGCCGTAGATTACACTTATAAAAAATACGTTAAAAAACCGGGCGGCGCAAACGCGGGGTTCGTGGTTTACACCGATTTCAAGACAATTTTGGTTGCGCCGAACGCGCATACGGAGGCAAGACGAGATGAATAACGACGATAAGGATACCGAGAAAATTACATTCACTCTTTTATACGTTGCGATAGGCTGTTTCGCCGTGTCGTGCGTACTGTTTGCGCTGGCGTTTGTCATAAGCGGCGCGGGCGTCTATCTTTTGATTGCAAGTATGACCTGCTCGCTTGCCGCGATGTCTTTTATCAACGCGCAGAAACGCAAGGCAGCCAACAAGCTCTGCAAAGTTTTTCAGATACTGAGCTACGTCATTATGTTTGCCGCGGTCGCGGTTTTCGTGTGGGGGACGGTTACCGTAAACTCATAGGAATAAAAACGCGGGAATTGTGCCATTATTTTAATAAATGGAAGATATGTGCACAAGGCTTTCCGCCGCTTTAAGCGAAGCGGGTATAGGCGGCTATAAAATATTTTACGAGGAAGAGCTGCTCGATTGTCTGCCCGACAATATGCGCAACCGCGAAACGCTGGAAGCCGCGCTTAAAAATTTAAACGGCAACGGATATATCGACGTGAAGTATGCCCGCGGCGACGCCTTCTGCATTGCGTGCATTAAAAAATACGAGGCGCCCGCCGTCGAAGCAAAACCCGAAATTTTACCCGCCGCCGTCGAACCGATGAAGCAGTATCTTTCGAAAGCGACCTGTTTTACCCTGTTCCTTTTCGCATTTTTAGGCGGCGCGACGGGCGGCTTCATTGCCGCCATTTTAGGGACGGTGATGTAATGAACCGCTGTGAAAACGACGTAATGAGCGCGGTGTACTGTCTTTGCGACGGCACGGACGGCTGTCTTATATCCCCGCTCGATATAATGAGTATACTGCCCGCAGGGCGCAAGTACAGCGTTCAGCGGCTGGACGACGCTCTGCACTTACTGCAAACGGACGGATATCTGGACGTAATTCATTCCGAGCGCAAGGGCGAAAAGATGTACGTCATCTCTTTAAAAGAGAGCGGGCTCGCCTTTAAGCGCAACCTTAAAAAGAAGCGGCTGGATATCGTAAACAAGATTTTGCTCGCCTTCGTCGGCGCGGTCGCAACCTTCGTTTTCGGCTTGATTTTAAAGGCAATTTTTCACGTTTAAGTACGATAGACCCCGTAATATGGCATAAATAAAGCCCCCGCACCGTCGGTGCGGGGGCTGATTTGTTTATTAAATTATTTCTCTAAGAAAGCTACCATTGCCTTATGCATCGAATACAAATCGGCTTTGGAAATAACCTCGTAGGGAGCGTGCATCGAGAGAACGGGAACGCCCATATCGCAGGTGTCTATGCCGAGGTTGGCGATATACATTGCAACCGTGCCGCCTCCGCCTATATCGATTTTGCCGAGCTCGCCCGTCTGCCAGATTACGCCCGCGTCGTCGAACGCGTCGCGGAGGTATCCCACCATTTCGGCGGACGCGTCGTTAGTTGAATTTTTTCCGCGCGCACCGTGGTACTTTGTAAGCGAAGCTCCGCAGTTGATATAGGAACAGTTTCTCTTTTCGTAAACGTCGGAATACGCGGGGTCGTAAGCCGCGGTAACGTCGGCGGAAACGCACTTGGAATTGTACCTTACAAGCACGGGGTCCGCGCCCAGTCCGCGGGAAATGCACTCGATTAAATCGAGGATAACGCGCGACTGCATACCCGTCACGCCGTAGCTGCCCGTTTCCTCCTTGTCGGCAAACACGGCGATAACCGTGTCGTCCGTCTTGCTGTCGAACAGCGCCGTCATTTCGGGGTAAGCGCACACCTTGTCGTCGTGACCGTAGCCCGAGATGAGCGCTCTGTCCAGACCTACGTCGCGCGGCTTGCCCGCGGGAACGAAGCACAATTCGCTCGTCTGGAAGTCGATTTCGGTTATGCCGTATTTATCGTGCAACAGCTTTAACGCCGCGCTCTTTACGCCGTCCTTTTCGTCGCCGTCGGGAATGCAGGACAGCATAGCGTTGAGGTTTTCACCGCTGATTGCCGTGCCGAGCGGCTTTGCGCTCTGCTCCTGCGCAAGGTGGGGCAACAGATCGGAAATATAAAATATGGGGTCGCCCTCCTCTTCGCCTATGCAGACGTTCATACACTTGCCCCCCTTCAACACGACGACGCCGTGCAGCGCGAGGGGAATGGTCGTCCACTGATATTTTTTGATACCGCCGTAGTAATGCGTCTTTAAAAAGGAAATGCCGCCGTCGGCGAAAACGGGATTGGGTTTTAAGTCGAGTCGGGGGCTGTCTACGTGCGCCGCCATAATCTTTACGCCGTGCTTGGCAACGTCCTTACCGCCAACTCTGATTATGAAAATGTTCTTGTCGCGGTTGACGAAGTAGAGCTTGTCGCCCGCCTTTATTTTATCGCCGAATGAGTAGGGCTTGTAGCCTCTCTCTTCGCACAGCTTTTTAGCAGTTGCCGTAGCGCCTCGCTCGGTCTTAGAGGTGTATAAAAACTGCTTGTAACCTTCCGCGTAAGCGAAGATGGCTTTCAGCTCGTTCTCATCGGCTTCCTCGTAATAATTCTTTCTTTTATATTCGAACTCCATACAAATTCTCCTTTTCCACACGATATTATAATTGACTTTATAAGTTTTGTCAATATGCGGCGGCGCGGGTTTTTTTGAAATATTTTTCACCTAAATTTCGTGATAACTATTTACTAATTATAAAATATAGTTTATAATTGAAACGATATGGGTGAAAAATTGTTTAATGCAAAAAAGCTGGCGGTGCTCGGCGTACTAACCGCGCTCAGCCTGATTGCTTTTTTGATTGAAAACCTGTTGCCCCCTATGATAATACCGGGGGCGAAACCGGGGCTTGCAAACGCATTTTCGTTTACCGCGCTCATTATTTATTCACCCGTGGAAGCCTTTATTATCGTTGCCGCCAGAACTTTACTGGGCGCAATGTTTACGGGCAATATCTCGGCAGTGATGTATTCCTTTACGGGAGGCGTGGTGTCGATGGCGGCAAGCTCTCTTTTATTATACTGCGTTCACCCTAAAATTTCGGTAATATGCGTAAGCGTGATTGCGGCGGTACTCCACAACGTTACGCAGAATATCGTGTTCGTTGCGGTGTACTCCACCCCCGCGGCTTATTCATATATGCCGTACCTTATCTTACTCGGAGTACTGTCCGGCGCGTTTATCGGCGCGGCGGTGACCGTTATCGTAAAGAGAATTCCCACAAGCGCGTTTCTGCGTTTGACGGGGAGTAAAAATATTAAATAATCAGGCAAGTCCCTCTGGTTAGAAACGAGTTAGACACGGAGCACGAGGAAAACTTGAAGGAGTTTACAATGATGTAAATGACTGAAAGTTGCCGCAGTGCGACACAGTATAACGAAGTTTATAAACAGAGAAACAGAAATCTAAGGAGGTATGAATTGAAAGCAATAAAAGGTAAACCCTTCTTTGCCGGCATACACGTGCACGATAAAAAGTCGCTTGCGTGCAGGCAAAAGACGGAAATTATGCCGTCGCCGGAGTACGTTTACATCTCCCTTTCGCAGTCGCTCGGCAAACCCGCCGTATGCATTGTCGAAAAGGGTCAGAAGGTAAAAGAGGGCGAGATGATAGCCAAAGCCGACGGCGCGATTTCTTCTAACGTGTTCGCCAGCTTGTCGGGCGTGGTCATCGACGTAAAGCAGATGGTCGGCGCGAACGGCAACACGGAAACTTACATAGTAATCGAGGGCGACGGCACCGAAGAAAAGTCGTACCTGCCCCGCCTTAAAGACCCTTCGGCGGAAGAGATTAAGGACAGAATACGCGACTGCGGCATCGTAGGTCTTGGCGGCGCGGGCTTCCCCGCGGCGGTCAAGGTTGCTCCCCGCACTCCCGTAGACACGCTCGTATTGAACGGCGCGGAATGCGAACCGTATCTTACCTGCGACCACCGCCTTATGCTGGAACGCGACGAGGAGATTGCCCGCGGCGCGCGCTATATTGCAAAGGCGCTCGGCGTGGAAAAGATTATCATCGGTATCGAGGCGAACAAGCCCGACTGTATTGCAAGGTTTGAAAAGTACGACGACATTCAGCCCGTCATACTCAAAAAGCAGTACCCGATGGGCAGTGAGAAACACCTCATTTACGTTACCACGGGCAGAAAGGTCGGCATAGGCAAGCTGCCCGCCGACAGCGGCGTAGTTGTGCAGAACGTTGCCACCGCTTTTGCCGTTTGCGAGGCGGTTGAACTGGGCAAGCCCCTCTACGACCGCGTACTCACCGTTTCTGGCGAGGGCATAACCCATCCCAAAAATCTTTGGGTGAGAGTCGGCACCTGCGTAAAGGATATCGTGGCTTACTGCGGCGGCGAGAAGTTGCAGCCCAAAAAAGTCATTCAGGGCGGACCTATGACGGGACTTGCACTTTCAACCTATGAAGTATACACGCATAAGACGACGTCTGGCGTGCTTTTATTGTCGGAGAAGGAAGCCGCGGCGGAAGAACCCACTCCCTGCCTCAACTGCGGTATGTGCGCGGACGTTTGCCCGATGCACCTTATGCCTATGCAGACGGCGTTCTACTCAGCGGCGGGCGACTTCGACACGGCGGCGAAGCTGGGCAACACGCTTGCGTGCATAGAGTGCGGCGCGTGTGAATACACCTGTCCCGCAAAGCGCCCCTTAATTCAGGCGATAAGAAAGACCAAGTCATATATGCACAAAAAGGTTGTTCGCGTTTCCTCGCCCAAGCCCGTAGACCAGAAGGGCAGATCGGCGCCCACCGTTCCTCTGACCGAGGACGGCAAAATCGCCGTAAAGCCGGTTGAAGAGAAACTGGACGAGAGCGTTAAAAAGAGCGAAAACGAGCTTGAAAACACTGCGGTAAAAGAGAAGACCGAAGCGGTTAAAGAAGAAGCGAAAAAGGAGGAAAAATAAATGGATAACAGCATAGTTATTTCCACCCCTCCCCACGTCAAATCCAAACGCACGACAAAGAACATAATGATCGACGTGCTGATTGCTCTTTTGCCCGCGGCGGTAATGGGCATCGTGTATTTCAGGCTGAACGCGTTCGTAATAGAGCTTACGGCTGTGCTCGCGGCGGTTGCTACGGAGTTCGTATATTTCTTTATTAAGAATAAGGGCTTTTCCAAACAGGCGGGCGAGGTTTGCAAGAAGTGGTGGAAACAGTTCGACTACACCTCCGCCGTCACGGGACTTATCCTCGCGCTCATACTTCCCTCCACCGTCAAGTGGTACGAAGTGCTTATCGGCGCAATATTCTCGATAGCGCTCGTAAAAATGGTGTTCGGCGGCACGGGTAAAAACCTTGTCAACCCCGCGGCTACGGGCAGAATATTTATGTTCCTTAGCTTCTCGCTCACCGCGTTCACCGCGTGCGCGATCAAACCCATAAGCGCGGACAGTCAGCTGTTCACGGGCGCAACCCATCTTTCGGGCTGGCTGCTCGAAACCGAAAACCCCGCGGGACAGATGAGCTGGCTCGACCTGTTCCTGGGCACTGGCGTTGCCGGTTCGATTGGCGAAACGTGCAAAGCCGCGCTGCTGCTCGGCTATATCTACCTGGTAGTGCGCAAGGTCATCAAATGGTGGCAGCCCCTCCTGTTTATCGTAGTTGCCTGCTTCCTCTCCGTATGCTTTGCGGCTATGGGCTCGAAGACCTTCGATATTAAACTGTTCCTCGACTATATGCTTTCGGGCGGTCTTCTGTTCGCCGCGATATTTATGGCGACCGACTACGTGACCTCGCCCAAGGGCGTTTACGGACAGATAGTTTACTACGTAGCGCTCGGCGTTCTGACGGCGCTCCTCCGCTATCTGACAAAGATTGAAGTAGTATCCTTCGTAATTATGATTATGAACCTTCTGGTACCTCTGATTGACACGTATATCGTAAGAAAGCCCTTCGGCTACAAGAAAGTAAAAAAGCAAAAGGAGGGCAAATAAATGACGGCTAAACAGTTTTTCAAGAGTCAGGCGTTCAAGTGCATCGTTGTTCTGCTTTCGATTTTGCTTGTGTGCGGCATACTGTTGACTATCTTCAACTCTCTCTTCTACGTTTCCGCGGAAGAAAAGTTCGACAGAGCGGTAAAGAAAATTTACGGCAAACAGGTTGAAACGGTAGAAATTAAACTGACAGACGAGTTCACGACAAAATTTTCAAACTCTTCCGTAAGCGAAGCCTACAAGGTCGTAGACGACGGCAACTACCTTATAAAGTCTACCGGCAAGCAGGGCTTCGGCGGCGACGTCACCTGCTGGGTAGTAGTCAGAATGGACGGCAATACCGTAGCTGGCGCGGGCAATATCGCAATCGATAAAGCCTCGGGCGAGAGCTACGTAAGCAAGATCGACAAGTCGGAACTTGCGCAGTTCTCCAAAATAGAGTACACCGACGGCTTCGAATACGAACTCGGCAAAGACGGTAAGGACTTTATCGCGACGGGCGCAAGCTACACGATGCGCGCGATATCCAACGCGGTCAACGGCGCAATAGCTTTCGTCAGCGTAAACTCCGCTCTCATTACAATTACGGGAGATGACGCGCAATGAAAAACAAGTACGCAAAGATAACCCTTGACGGATTGATTTTCAACAACCCTACCTTTATGCTCGTGCTCGGCACCTGCCCCACCCTGGGACTTATCTCCTCGGCAAGCAGCGCGGCGGGTATGGGACTTACGGTCGTGGTTATTTTAACCCTTTCCAACATTCTCATTTCCGCAATGAGAAAGATTATCCCCAATGCGGTGCGCATACCCGCGTATATCGTAATTATCGCAACGCTGGTTACACTCGCGCGAATGGTGCTCGAAAAACTCGTGCCCGATTTGTACGACAGCTTAGGCGGCTTCCTTGCACTGATAGTCGTTAACTGTATAATCCTCGGCAGAGCGGAAGCGTTCGCAAACAAGCACAAC
This sequence comes from uncultured Clostridia bacterium, assembly GCA_947174955.1. Taxonomy (GTDB): domain Bacteria; phylum Bacillota; class Clostridia; order Christensenellales; family Borkfalkiaceae; genus Coproplasma. Next base: position 7,325 of record CAMWKX010000041.1, read on the forward strand.
GTTTTGGAGAGCGCGGTAGACGGTCTTGCCAACGGCTTCGGCTTCACCTGTGCTCTTACCGTTATGGGTATCGTGTGCGAGTTCCTCGGCAACGGCTCGGTATTCGGTTTAAAGATAATGAACTTTACGGTAGGTATGTTCGCAACTCCCGCAGGCTCGTTTATAATCTACGGACTTTCGATTGCGCTGTTCACTTACATTATGGACGTGTTTATGCGCAGCCGCAGAGTTAAGGAAAACAGACTTGCGAGAGAAAATCTCTTGGATAAGAACCCCGAAGGCGGCGCGAAAGAATTAGCCGCAAAGGAGGTTTAAAAAATGGCTACGTTTATTGCAATTATTTTAGCCGCGGTTTTAACCAACAACTTTATCACAGTTAAAACCTACGGTATCTGCCCCTTCTTAGGCGTTTCCAAAAAGACCTCCTCGGCAGTCGGTATGGGCGTTGCGGTTACCATCGTTATGACGATTGCCGTTGCAATCACCTATCCCGTTTACGAGTATATGATGGTGCCGCTCGGCATAGATTACCTCGAAATTATAGTTTTCATATTCATAATAGCCTCGCTCGTGCAGATGCTTGAAAAGATTATTCAGAAGGTTTCGCCCTCCCTCTACAACGCGATGGGCATTTACCTTCCCTTAATTACCACCAACTGCGCGGTGCTCGGCGTGTGCGAGCTGGTTATCGGCGATATGTCTACGATTATCGGCGAAGCATCTATGAATATGGGCTGGGCGGTATTGTACGCGCTGTTCGCGGGACTTGGCTTCACCCTCGTTATGGTAATAATGAGCGGTCTGCGCGAAAAGCTCAACTGCGTTAAAGTTTCCAAATCCCTGATGGGCTTCCCCATTGCAATGATTACGGCAAGCTTTATCTGTATGGCGTTTATGGTATTCACGTATATCAAGTAAGGAGAAAGAAAGATGATGAATTTACTCGTTACTTTGGGAAAAGTCGACGCGGCAACCTGGAAAACTGTGGGCATCGTCGCTGGCATTTTAGCCGCGCTTGCGGTGCTGATTGTCGCACTCATTTTAGTAGTCGGCAAAGTATTTAACGTAGATATGGACGAAAAGGTTACCAAGATTATGGAAAACCTTGCGGGCGCGAACTGCGGCGGCTGCGGCTGCTCGGGCTGTTCGGGCTTTGCGGCAAAGCTTGCACACGGAGAAGCGGAGCTCTCCGCCTGCCACGTAACCTCCCCCGAAAAGAAGGCGGAAATCGCCGCTATGCTCGGAATCGAATTAAAGGACGAAGAGCGCACGGTTGCCGTGGTTAAATGCAACGGCGGACTTGCCAATGCGCCCGAGGCGTTCGATTATAAGGGCAACCCCACCTGCGCGGCGTGCAACACGCTCTTAGGCGGCAACAAGGTGTGCAAGTTCGGGTGCCTGGGCTGCGGCGACTGCAAGGTCGTCTGCCCCGAGAGCGCAATTAAAATCTCCGACAAGCTTTCGGAAGTCGACCCCGACAGGTGCATAAGCTGCGGCGCGTGCATCAACGAATGCCCCAAGAAAATCATAGAGCGCATACCCGCCTCCGCCCCCGTGTACGTGGCTTGCTCGTCGACGTGCAGGGGCAAGGACGTTATGAACGCTTGCAAGGTCGGCTGTATCGGCTGTACGATGTGCGCGAAGAAGTGCCCTCACGGCGCGATTACGATGCAGGATAATCTGCCCGTATTCGATTATACCAAGTGTACCGGTTGCAAGA
>CAMWKX010000042.1 GCA_947174955.1 uncultured Clostridia bacterium
GCGCATCGAGGACGCATTGGCGGCTACCCGCGCGGCAGTCGAAGAAGGCATCGTTCCCGGCGGCGGCGTTGCACTCCTTTCCACCATCCCCCAGCTTACTCAGCTTATCGAAACCTTGGAAGGCGACGAAAAGACGGGTGCGTCAATCGTTATTAAGGCTATTCAGGAACCTGTTCGCCAGATTGCCAAGAACGCAGGCTACGACGGCTCGGTTGTCGTAAACAATATTTTGACTTCCAAGAAGAAAAATTACGGATTCAACGCTTTGAAGAACGAGTACACCGATATGGTTGCAAGCGGCATTATCGACCCGACCAAGGTTGCGCGTTCGGTATTACAGAATGCGGCTTCGGTTGCGGCAACGCTTTTGACCACCGAAAGCATCGTTACCGATATTCCCACCCCTCCCGCACCTGCGGCACCTATGGGCGGCGGCGATATGGGCGGTATGTATTAAGATTTATTTAAAGAAAGAGCCCGCGGCTTAATTGCCGCGGGAATTTTATTATGCAAAACAACAAACAAAAACATTAACAATAATTGAAATTAGAAACAGAACTAAAAATATAATTGCCAAAATTTTAAAATACCTTTTACTTGGAGCCCAAAGCCCCATTTTTCTTGTCGATTCATATTGCTCATATGTATATGTTCTGTATTGGATATAACTGCTCACCACCATAATTAAACAAATAATAGTGAAATAACCCAAACAACCGACTGCATTATCTTTGTTTGATGTGTCATAATCTTGCGCAAAAATACCCAACATACACTTTAAAACGTAAAGCATTTCATTCCTACCTAAAAGTACTTATCTAACCAATGCGTACAGTTTCATATCTCGGAACATTCCGTTTTTGAAAGCGTTTTTGCGCATAATTCCTTCCAAAACAAAGCCGTTTTTCTCTAAAACGCGGCAACTACCTATATTTTCGGCGAAAGGTTCGGCGTAAATTCTCACTATATCCGAATTATCGAAAACGTGCTTGCACGCAAGGCGCACCGCCTCGGTCATAATTCCTTTGCCCCAAAATTCTTCGCCGATATAGTAACCTAATTCCGCCGTTCTGTAATGGATGTTGCCTTGCCTGAATATGCCGATACTGCCCACAACCTGGTCATTATAAACTATTGCAAAGCAAAAATTGCTGTTTTTATCCGCCGAAAGGCACGAATTAATATAATACAGCGCGTCCGCAGATGTATACGGATAAGGCAAACCGTCCCGCAGATTATCCATAACTTTTTTATTATTCAATGCGTGAGCCAATGCCTCGGCGTCACTCTCTTTCCACTCTCTTATAGTAATCATAGTTATCTCAACTTACTTAAAATTCTCTCTAATGCGTACTTGCCGTGTTCGTAGGTCAATCCGCCCTGAAAATACGCAACGTAAGGAACCTTTACGGGGCCGTCTGCGGAAAGCTCAATCGACGCACCCGACACAAAAGTGCCCGCCGCCATTATAATTTTATCGTCGTAACCTGGCATATCCCACGGCTCGCACGTAACGTAACCGTCCACGGGCGACGCATACTGCACTTCTCTTATAAAATTGACCATTTTGTCCGCGTCGTCAAACTGAATAGCTCGCGTAATGTCGTGCGGTACTCTGTCTACTGCGGGATAGTTTTTGTAGCCGAGCTTTGTCATAGCCTGACCTATTAAAAGTGAACACTTAATCGCCTGCGCAACCGTGTGCGGAGCCATAAAAAGCCCCTGGTAAAAGTACTGATATCCAAGCGCGTAAGAACCGACTTCCAACCCGATCGACGGCGCGGTAAATCTGCGGCCGATTTGTTCGATTAAATGGGCCTTACCGACTATATAACCGCCTGTGGGTGCAAGACCGCCGCCCGCGTTTTTAATGAGCGAGCCTACGCAGATATCCGCTCCAACCTCAGTCGGCTCCTGCATTTCTACAAACTCACCATAGCAATTATCCACGAAAATCGTGCCGTTATAGCCGATTTCGCGTAAAAATCTGCAAATTTCACCTATTTTTTCGCACGAAAACGCCTCTCTGAGCTCATAACCACGCGAACGCTGAATATAAACGACTTTTACTTTATCGTTTAAATTCTTCTTAATTTCGTCCAAATTAAACTGTTCGTCCGCAGTAAGATCACAGTAAACGAAATTTACACCCAAATCCTTTAAAGAGCCGATATTTTCGCCGAAAATTACGGGACGAATCGTATCGTACGGCATACCGCTTATACATAAAAGCGTGTCGCCGCCCTTCAAAAGCCCGAAAAGAGCAACTGAAAGCGAGTGAGTACCCGACAAAAGGTGAGGCGAAACTATACCGCTTTCTGCCTTGAAAACGTCGGCGTACAGTTGCCCGAGCGTATCTCTGCCCTCGTCGCCGTAGCCGTAGCCGGTGGTACCCGCAAAATGCCTTATTGCAATTTTATTACTTTGGAAAGCCTGCAAAACCTTTTTCTGATTATAATATGCTATTTCGTCGGCTCTTTCAAACTGCTCGCTAAGCTCGCTTTCACACTCTTTTATAAATCCAGCGTTATCTTTCATCTAATAACCTCAATACGTTTCTTGCCGTTGCCTCTTCGGGTTTAAGCCAAATAATTCCCTTTAATTTTTTGAAAAAAGTGTACTGTCTTTTTGCGTAATGTCGCGTGTTTTTCTTGATTATGTCACGCATAGTACTCTCATTAAACCCGTTTTTCAAGCCTTCGAGCACCTCTTTGTACCCGATTGCTTGCATACTTTGACAATTTTCGTCAATTCCAACACTTTTAAGTCTTTTTACTTCTTCAATAAGTCCGGAGTTAAACATTACGTCCACGCGGCAGTCAATTCGCTTATATAGTGCCTCTCTGGGATAGTCTATCGCTACCGCCAGATAGTCGAAACGCGGCTTCAACTCGTCTTTTTGTTCGGACTTCTTCTTTCCGCTCACTTCAAAAATTTCAAGAGCGCGTATTACTCTTTTTACGTCGTTAACGTGCAGTTTCTCCGCACTCTCGGGGTCAACCTGTTTTAATATTTCATAAACGTATCCCTTGCCCCGCTCTTCGAGCATCGCCTCATAGCGCGCCCGAACGGACGCGTCGGCTTTTACGTTGCCGTATCCTAAGTTATATAATAAGGAATTAATATAAAAGCCTGTGCCGCCGCAAACCACGGGCGTTTTGTCTTCGTTTAGAAGTCTTTCGATTATCGGCAAGGCCCGCTCTTCGTAATCCGAAACGGAAAAATTCGTTTCCGCACTCACAATATCTATTAAATGATGGCGAACTCCCTGCATTTCCGCAATGGTTGGTTTTGCAGTTCCGATATTCAGTCCCCTGTACACAAGCTGAGAATCTGCCGAAATTACTTCGGAATCAAGAGCTTTGGCGCAATCGACGGCAAGCGAAGTTTTACCCGTAGCCGTCGCGCCGCAAATCACAAGAATACGTTTCAAGAGCTCACACCTTCCTCTTGAACATTTTCTCGATTTCGGTTTTTGTCAGCTTCACGCAAACCGGTCTGCCGTGCGGGCACTTCAAGCCCATATTTCCGCTCAGCATTTCAAAAAGTTTGTCGCGCTCCTGCTCGGTAAGTATTTCACCGCCCTTAACCGCGTGCTTGCACGCAGACTGCGCTATTTTATCCTTTAAAACTTCGGTTAAAGTTATTTTTTTGAGCTCGTTCACGCTCGCGAGCAGTTCATCAAAGAAATTTTTAATATTCAAAAAGGGCAAATCGGCAGGCATTGAGTTCACGCGGAACGAGTTAACGCCGAACGGCTCAACCGCAAACCCCATCTGACAGATTAAATCCGAATTTTCGTCAATAAACTGTTTTTCGTCGGGATTGACGGTGACAACGTACGGCACCAGCATATCCTGGCGAATAACGCTCTTATTATCAAGCGCAGACCTGAGTCTGTCGTAAATCAGCCTCTCGTGCGCCGCGTGCTGGTCGATTAAATACGCGTCGTCGTCAAGTTCGTATATCAGATATGTATTAAACAGAGTTCCCTTATAACTGTACTGCGTAAAGTGCATTTGCTGCTGTTTAGCGCGTTCCTGCGCCACTTCAGCCTCGATATTGGCGGCTATCGGATCCTTTTCCTCGCTGTGGAAGGTAAACGTAAAACCTGCCTTTTCGCCTTCGCGCGGAGCGTAAAATTTGTAGAGCGGCAAATCGGTTTCGGCATTGGCGCTAACGTTTGGCTCTTCGTAATTTTCATAAACCGAAAAATCAACTTTCTGTTCGGGCTGCTTCAATGCGGGCTTACTTTTGTTTGCAAACTTTTCTATACCGACGACGTCGCTGAAATCCTTGTCGTAAACCTTTTCGTTGCTTATAATTTCCGCCGAATACGCCGAAGCAGCGCTTGCAGGCGCATTATCATCGGTCACTACAAACTCTGCAGCCTTAGCCGTTCCGTCGAGAATTGACGATATAATCTTGTAAACCGAACCGTAAACCAGGCTTTCGTTATTAAAGCGAACGTCCGCCTTGTTGGGATGTACATTCACATCAACCATTTCGTCGGGTACGGTAATGTTCAATACGTAAAACGGGTACTGCCTTTTCATTGCGTATCCCGAATACGCGTTGTAAATAGCAGTTGAAATAAGGTTGTTTTCTATGCGCCTGCCGTTTAAAAACACGTTCTGATAAGTCTTGTTCGACTTGAAATAATTCTGATTACTGATAAAACCGCTTATTTTGATATCGTTTCTTTCAGCTTTAATCTTGAAACAATTAGGCAAAACGTTGGCGCCGTAAACCTGTGCAATCGCCTCGTCAAGACCGCCGCCGTACGACTGCAAAGTCAGCTTTCCGTCTACAATATATTTGAAAGATATATCTGGATAGCCCAAGATATAGTGAATAACGTAGTTGGTTATATCGGTTTCTTCCTTCTTGTCCGACTTCATAAATTTAAAGCGTACGGGCGTGTTGAAGAAAAACTTGCGGATTGAAATTCGCGTGCCCTTGGGCGAAACGGCGGGCATAACCTTGCCGATAAACTCGCCGTCGCACTCGACCTTGTTGCCCTCCTCGCCCTCAACTGCGCTTACAAGCTCTACGCACGATATAGAAGCGATAGTTGCGAGAGCCTCGCCGCGGAAACCGAGCGTTCGTATATGCTCGATATCCTCAAGCTCCTTGATTTTACTCGTCGCGTGAGCAAAGAAAGCCGCGCGCATATCGTCCTTTTCGATGCCGCAACCGTTATCGGTAACCTGAATCAAATCTTTGCCGCCGCGCTCTATGCAGATCTCTATTTCCGTCGCGCCCGCGTCAATACTGTTTTCGACAATTTCTTTAACAGCCGAATATGGTCTGTCGATCACCTCGCCCGCAGCAATGCGGTTGCACAGCATATCCGATAAAAAATTTATCTTTCCCATTATTTCACCTTCTCAACCAAATCCGAAAGTACCATAAACGCCTGCATCGGCGAAAGATTATTCAGGTCAATTTCGCTTAAAATCTTTTCGACCTCGCTCATCTGCTTTTCCTCGCTTTCGGATTCAAGATTATCCAAGCCGCTTGTGATTTCGCCGCTCTCCACGGCTTTCAATATAACTTTCGCTCTGTCCAAAACGGACGAAGGCACTCCCGCGAGCGAGGCAACCTCTATACCGAAACTGCGGTTGGCGCCGCCGCGCATAATCTTGCGCAGAAATACCACCGTTCCGTTAAACTCCTTAACGGCAATTTTATAGTTCTTGACCCCGTTCAGCTTCTCTTCAAGCTGTAAAAGCTCGTGATAATGAGTTGCAAACAGCGTTTTTGCACCGATTTTTTCGGTAATATGCTCGATTACAGCCCACGCAATACTTAGCCCGTCAAACGTGCTGGTGCCTCTGCCGACCTCGTCCAGAATCAAAAGACTGTTCTTCGTGGCGTTCTGCAAAATCGACGCAACCTCAATCATTTCAACCATAAAAGTCGACTGGTTTAAAATGAGATTGTCGCTCGCACCCACCCTCGTAAACACTCTGTCGATAATGGGAATCTGCGCCGACTTAGCGGGAACGAAACAACCCAAATGCGCCATAATTGCAATAATGGCGTTCTGGCGCATATACGTGCTTTTGCCCGCCATATTCGGTCCGGTTATTATCAACGTGCGGTTTTCGCCCTCGTCAACCAGAATGTCGTTGGCAACAAACTTGTCCTTCGTAAGAAGCTCGACTACGGGGTGTCTGCCCTCTTTAATTATCATCGGCTTACTGCTTTCGACAATTTCGGGACGAACGTAGCCGTTGCTTTTGGACACCTCGGCAAAGGCGGTTAAAATATCCAGCCTTGCAATGCACGAGGAAATGCTCTTTAAACAGTTTATTACCGATAAAAGCTTGTTTTTTAAGTCCTTATAAATTTGCGCTTCGAGCTTTAACGCGCTATCTTCGCACGATAAAATCTTTTCTTCTAAGCCTTTAAGCTCGTCAGTATAGTATCTTTCGGCGTTGGCGAGCGTCTGCCTTCTGTGATAATGATTGGGCACGGAGTCCTTAAACGACTTCGACACTTCGATATAGTAGCCGAATACACGGTTGTAGTTGATTTTAAGCGTGCGGATACCCGTAGCGTCGCGCTCGCGCGCCTCCATATCCACGACGTACTTTGCGGCGTTGTTACGGATATCGCGCAATTCGTCCAGCCGCGCGTTGAAGCCCGTCCTTATGTAGCCGCCGTCCTTTAAAGTTTTAGGCGTATTCTCCTGGGTTATCGTCTGATTTATAAGATTGGCAATGTCGCTTAAATCGGTAAGTCCGTTTCCGATATCGCACAGTACGCGCGAGGCAAACCCGCTCAAACGGAATTTAAGACTTGGCACGACAAGCAACGACTGGGCAAGGGCAAGACAGTCGGCGGGCATAATTTCATTGTTGGAAATTTTGCCGCTGAGTCTTTCGATATCCTTAATCTGTTTTAAAAGCTCGATTATGCCAACCCTAACGACGGTCGCCTTATGTAGCTCCTCAACGCCGTCCAGACGGTAATTTATTTTGTTAATATCTACGAGCGGAGCAAGAATTAAATTATTCAAAAGTCTTGCGCCCATATTGGTGCTCGTCTTATCGAGAACCCATAAAAGTGAACCGTATTTCTTGTTTTCACCGAGATTTCTTATGATTTCAAGGTTTCTGACCGCAGTCATATCCAGCTGCATATTGCCCGAAACCGCCGTGTATTTTACGTTGTCAATGTTGACGAGCGCGTGTTTCTGCGTTTCCTTTAAGTATTCTATAAGCGCGCCAGCCGCGCAGATTGCGCCCACTTTTCCGTCTATCGAAAACGCCGAAAGCGATGTCGTATTGAACTGCGTTAAAAGACATTTATTTGCTGCGGCAAAATTGAAAGCCCACCCCGGATACGATGAAAAAGGCGGCAACGCTCCCCTTGCGACTTCGGAAAAATCGCGCGCCGCAAACAGCATTTCATCGTTTGCGATTATTTCTTTAACCGCAAGCTTCAAAAGGTGGTTTACGGCAAGTTTGACCGCATTTTCACCCGCAAACTGCGTCGCGCACATTTCGCCGGTGGTTATGTCCGCCCAGCTCACCGCAACTTCGTTGCCGCTTTTATATACCGAACATACGTAATTGTTCTGTTTTTCGTCCAGACTTCCCTCGGCGGTAACCGTACCCGCAGTTACTACTCTTACGACCTCGCGTCTGACAAGCCCTTTAGCCTCCGACGGGTCCTGCACCTGTTCGCAGATTGCAACCTTTTCACCGAGAGATACGAGCTTTGCAATATAATTTACCGCAGCGTGAAAGGGCACGCCGCACATAGGCGCACGCTCTTCGAGTCCGCAATCTCTGCCCGTAAGCGTAAGCTCTAAGAGCTTGGACGCGCGCACTGCGTCATCGAAGAACATTTCGTAAAAATCGCCGAGGCGGTAAAAAACCAGACAGTCTTTGTACTTCTCCTTCACCTGCACGTAGTGCTTCATCATATCCGATAGCTGACCTGTCTTTGCCATTTGTAACTCCTTAAACCATTTGTCCGATAAGTGAAATTCCGTTCGCCTCGTCAACCTTCACGTCCACAAACTCGCCTTTTTTGTCCGTTTCGCTCTTAAAATACACCATTCTGCCGTGTTCGCTTCTGCCGAGGTACATTTGCTTCTTTATATCGTAATCCTCGCACAGCACCCTCACGGTTTGCCCTACAAATTTTGCCGAGTGTTTGCGAGTCTGCGAATTTACAAGCTCGACAAGCTCCATAATTCTGCGCTTGCAGACGTCTTCGGGTATCTGATCGGGCATTTTTGCCGCAACCGTACCTTCGCGTTTGGAGTATACGAACGTAAACGCCGAGGCATAGTCAACCTTTTTGACAAGCTCTAAGGTATCCCTGAAATCTTCCTCCGTTTCGCCCGGGAAGCCGACTATGATGTCCGTCGTGATGGCGCAGTCGGGAACGTATTTGCGCAAAATCTCCACCTTTCTAAGGTAATCGCCCGACGTATACCGACGATTCATAGCCGCCAAAATCCTGTCCGATCCACTCTGCACGGGCAAATGAACACAATGACAAATCTTTTTATTTGCCGCAATTACTTTGGCAAGCTCTTCGGAAAAATCTTTGGGATGACTTGTCATAAAGCGCAGTCTGAAATTTCCGTCCAAACTTGCAATTTTTTCGAGGAGTTGCGGAAAAGTCAAATCGTCCGTACCGTTTCCGTAAGAATTAACGTTTTGACCCAATAAAGTAATTTCCTTATACCCTTCGGCAATTAAAGATTTAACCTCTGCGATT
>CAMWKX010000043.1 GCA_947174955.1 uncultured Clostridia bacterium
TCCGCCTCTCACGCCGGTCTTCTGTCCCTGCAAACGCTGTCTGCGCGCCTCTTCCTGCTCGCGCAGGATACGCTCTTCGACACGGCGGTTTTCACGCATTCTGTCGTTGATTTTATTGAAGCCGGAAAGGTTCTTTCTCTGACGGCGGATATCCTCCTCAGCCTCGCGGATAACCGTTTCGACGGAGATATAAACCTCCTCGATTGCCGAGTCGCTCAACCTGCCCGTAAGCGTGTCGTACACGCCGTTGAAATCTATTCTCTCGCATAAAATTACGAACATTGCGGGGTCGGTATTGCGGTACGCCTCGATTTTCTTGACGAAGTCCTCGAAGTTCTTGGCAATCTTGTCCCTCACGCGGCTGCCGCCCTGCGCGTCGCGCAGCTGTAACTTTATGTCCTGACTTTCGTAGTTGTAATCTTCCTGTAAATTTTTGAGCTGTTCTTCCAGATCGGCCGCCTCGTCGTCGAGGTCGCCCACCTTCATATCCGCCTCTACCGCGTCGATTTCGCCGTTCTGGTAGGCGAACAGCACCTTGTCCGTCTCTTCCTTAATTTCGGCAAGGCGCGCGTTGGTCTTGTCGCGCTCGGCAAGATATTCGGTCTGCATTCTGTTGAGCTCGCCCTGCAACGCCTCCACGCTGTACAAAAGCGCGGTCTGGTTACGGAAATCGTTGAGGTGCTCGCGCATACCGTCCGTGCGCTCGGCAAACTTCGCCGCGTGAATGATAAAGCCCACGTCGTCGCAGTCGTCCTTGTACTCGTAGTAGTCCACGCCGCGCTTGGCGTTCTTTCTGACGGTTGCCGAAAGCTTCTGCCACTCCTTTGCAACCTCTAACGCGCGTTTTAAACCGTCGACCGTGTCGGAATAGCAGTTATAGCGTGAGACCGCCTCGCGCCAGTCCATAAGCGCCTCGAAAATCTTAACCTGACACTCGGCGGCGTTCTTGCTCTGAGCGTCGGCAACGTGCGAAAGCACTTCCTTCATCTCTTCTAGAACCGCCTTGCTGTCGGCAAGTTTTCCGCACAGCGTTTCGTTGTCCTTTCTTATCGTCATTATGGCGTCCGCCGCCGTGATGCAGTCGTTTAAGTTGCCGGTGAGCTGGTTTAAAATATCCATATCGATTTCCTTCCTTAAATATTTAGCGTCGTTTACAATCTGAACGCGCTTTTTGTCCGTCTTTGCAAGGTTGACTTCCTTTCTGCTTGTGCCCGTAATCATCGAAACGATCAGTTTGATGAGCTCCTTGATATCGTCCTCGCATTTCGAAAAGCCGTAGTTTACGCCGTAGGTAGCCATTTTGTACAAATCGCCGTAAATGGTTTCCGCAAGCGCGGCGCACCCGTCGTTGACGTAGCCCTCCGTACTCTCGCGTTCGACCGTCTTGTCGTACCTTATTCCGTTGTCGTCCAAAATTTTGAAAAGTTGTTCTTTCGTCATAATTTCCCCCATTCGTTGTCGCATACTACGCGGTCAATCAAGCCGTCAAGCGCATTTTTTATCGGCGTTAGCTTGCCGTTTATAAAGAACTGAACGTCGTCGTCGCTGAAAACGTACCTTATTTTTCCGCGCTCTCCCGCGCTCTCTTTCAGTCGCGTGAAGCGCGCGTAATTATCCTTGATCATAAGCTCGCTGATGTCCTTTCTCTGCTTGCCCGAAAGATATTTATGCCCGCCCGCGTTGTTGTTGACAAAGTACAGCCAGATTTCGTTGCCCTGCAAACCATCCAGTGCCGCCTTAAACGCCGAGGTGTTGTTCACTCTGAACACACGGTTTGTATCGTCCAGCCAGATATTCACGTCGCCGCAGATTTTCATAGCTTCGCTCCCGTGAGCGAACACCCGCTTCGCTTCGTCCGCCGTCAGACGCATTATCCCGAACAGCGGCGCGCGCGTGCGGTTGCGCTTGCAGGAGATAAGCACCGTTTCGGCAAACTTGTCGCCGTCGCTCATAGGGTTGTGCGCAATGTTTCCGCGCCCGCTCTCTATGCCGAATTTCAACCGTATTCTGTCGGCGTTTTCCGCGCAGGAATACTTGCCGTCCGTATAGTCCGAAAGCGCCTTCTGCGCGCCCGCGAGCATATCCACGAACATTCGCGCCGCAGTCCGCTGTAATTCCTCCCAGTTGTCGGGAGTCGCGCCGTCAAGACAGCGCGGGGCTTGCTCGCAGTACACGACTTTGGAATAATAGTCGCACGCAACGCGGCAACGGAATTCCTCCGTTCGGTCGGTTGAAATATAGTCCTTGTCGTAATAGAAAGCCATTTTGACAACCGCGCGCGGCTCGCCCAGAGCCACCGCCTCGCGGCACAGCCCGATAGCCTTGTCGACGAGCGAATAGTCGCCTCCGCCGCCCAGCCACTTGCAGTAAAAGCTTTCCGACAGTGCGAACAGCTCTTTGCCGCGCGCCGTAAATTTAAGTTCGGGCACGGTGTCGGATATCAGCTTTTTACCCGAAAGGCTTGCCATCTGCCCGTCGTACAGTTCCAGTATTTGCTCGTCAGTTATTTTCAACTTCCACCTCTTCGCTCTCCAACACTCCGCTTATTTTAAACGTGACCGTTCTGCGCGTCGTGTTGTCGTCGTCGCCGCCGATATCGATTTCGAAAACGTAATCGCCCGCGGCCTGTATTTCGTAACTTCCCTCGTTGCTATAGACGAACTCACCGCCAGTTTCATATTCGGAGTCGGGATAAACCTTTTCGCCGTTGAGATAAACGCTTACGCTCCATATATGCGCATTGCCCTTCCAGCTTACCGTATCGCCCACGCGTACCGCAGTGTCGTAGTCGTCGTAAGGTATTCTGTTTACGAAAAACTCAACCGATCCCGCCGCGGGCGCAACCGTAAATCTTATCGAAGCGTTTTCGAGGTCGTAATTTTCGTAGAAGTCCGCGTACAAGCTGTATGCGTATTCGCGCGCTTCCTTGTACTTAAAGTACTTTCGAACGAACTCCTTATCTTTCTCGATTACGTTATGTAAGGTATACGTAAACTGATGCTCCTCTCCGTCGTAAACGAGGTTTTCGGGAAGATGCCAGTCTACGCTTGCCGAACGCTTCTGAATTGTATAAGTAACACTCCTGTTAGAGTCATACCACAAAGTGTAGTTGTTTGCCGCAGCACAGTCGGGGTCGATGCTCGCCCAGGCATTATGCTCGCCCGCGTCAACGGCGTCGCCTTTGTTTATTATCAGGCGGATATCGTCGTCCTCGTAGCCCTTTTTCCAGAATGACGGCGGTAACGTTTTTCGCCGTTCCGTCGTAAACGAGGTTTTCGGTATTCAGCCATTCAACCTTTAACTGATAACGCCCTACCGTCAACTTACCGTACACGTAACGGATATCGTAGTTATTCGAGGTAAGTCCCGAAATCCTGACCCCGCCTTCATATTCGCCGTAGTCCTTTCCGACATACTCGACCATAGCGGTGCCGCCGAGCGAGCTTACACCTTCGCCGTCGACAAAGCCTTCGCACTGATCGGCAAAAACCGTAACGGGCTTGGGGTCGACTTTGCCGTAGGCAACAATCACGTTATTTGCCGTAACCGTAAGCGGCTTCTTTTCTATGGTATATAAGCGGGACGCGCCCGTAAGGGTGTAATTGGTGTTCGTAATCGCAGCCGTTGCGGTATAAGTTCCCGCGTTTTTACTTCCGCCGCTCACCGTCACGGGTATCGCGCCGTCCGCGGGTACGCCCGTTACCGTTGCCGTGGGACACTGCATAGAGCCGTTGTATTCGAGATTTTCGTAGTTCGCCCAGTCGACCGCCACGGGACAGCGCGTGATAGTCACGCTGTTGTTCGGGTTGGTGACCTGATAGTCCAGATTGGTAATAGCGTTGGTAACTATCGTAAAGCTGTAAGTGCCCGCGTCTTTAAAAGTTTTTAACCCGGGCAGCGTATAATCGACGGGGTGCCCTTCGACCTGCTGATCTTCGGCAAGGCTGACCGATACGTTCTTCATAGTGCCGTCGTAAACGGTGCTTTCAGGCAGGTTCCAGTCGAAAGTGATCTGTTTGCGGTTGATTTTCAACTGCACCGAAGCTTCCGTAACCGCGCCGAGAGAGGTGATTTCGTCGCCGCCGACTACCACTCTCACCCTGTAAGTGCCCGCTCTTTCGGAGGGCTTGGGGTGGGCAAGGCTCACGCTGTCCGTGTGCCATCTCGCCTGAGTTTCGTCGTCGAAAAACCAGCTGTACGTTATTGCTATTCCGTCGGCTTCGTGCTGACCGACCGATAAAAGCGTGACGTCGTCGCCGTAGGTTATCGTGTTGCCGGGCGCGGAAGTGCTTACCGTAACGGTCGGCCTATTAAGCGACCAATGCGCGCTTATCGTTATATCGTCGGCAAGCACTTTCGTTAAATCGGTGAAAAACTCACCGCTACACTTCCATCTGCAAGTAAAGCCATTGCGGGGCTTCAAGTCGTCCAAAAAAGTGCTCGCCATAGTCTCCGTCAGATATTTGTAATCAGTCCGACCGTATACGTCGTCGAAACACAGTTCAGGCTGTTTTTCGCGCATAGGGTACTTGTTGTCGTTGCCGTCGTCCGCCTTTATGCGGTAGACCCTTTTGAACTTGACGTCCGCAACCGTGCTTTCCGTCACGGTACCCGAAACGCCCAAATCCGTGAGTATGTAACTACTGTCGTAGTACGCCCAGTAATAGTTAGCCGCCGAGCCGTCCTCGATGTGCTGTACATAGTCGTATTCCACCGTATAAGCCTCGGTATCGAAGCTTGCAAGATCGCCCACGTACACGGGAATAACTCTGCCGCCCACAGCCTTAAAGCCGTCCGCCGGGTAGTTGAACGCCACATATCCCTCGTTCTCCGCTAAATTTGCGGGCAAAGTCGCGTTGGCGAGCGCGACGGCGTTTTCACAAGAATCTTTGGACGATCGGGCAAGCGACCAGAATTTATCTCGTATATCGTTGACCGATTTTTTATCGACCTTAATCGTTTTACCTTCTATTTTACCGCTTTTAAGTAAGTTGGTGTCATCGAACGCGATGTCAGCGGGCAGACTGTAATTTTTTATACCGCCGTTTGCAAGCACCTTACAGCTGACATAGTTGACGGGCTTGCCGTTAAACGTTTCGGGAATTATAACCGTGTCGCTTCTGCCCGCGAGCACGTCGGTAACCGTATAGCCGCCCGAAGTGTTGCGCTTGAACACCAGCGTTCTTTTGCCCCTGCCCTGACCGAAAAATCCGTCCGCAAACGTGAAGCCCGCGTAAACTACCGCGCCGGCGATGAACACCGCGGCAACCGCAAGCGCAAACCACTTGTTTTTGATAACGCGCGAAGCGACCAGCGCGCTCACAATCGCGCACACGATATTGAACGCGTGAACGCAAGCCCAAAGCGTCAGCGCGCCGTTTGTAATAACCGTGCCGTCGCCGCCTAAAATAATTGCCAGTCCGATAAGGAAAAAGAGGGCGTACAGCACGATATAGCTCAGCCACACGCCGATAGAATACTTGAAGCGGAAGTTGGTAAATAACAGACTGACCGCAAGATAGAGCGCGTCGAAAACGAGCAGCAGAATCGGGCACGCAAGATACTTGCCCGCCTCGCCGCCCGCAATGAGCATTGCGATTATTACTATATCTACCGCCGCCGCACTTACCGCGCAGGCAAGCAGTAACCATTTGGAACCGATAAGTCCCTTTGCTCCGTTTTTCAGCATATCACTTTACCCTAACCGGTTGTTTGACAAACCCGTCTGTTTTTTCCAGATCCATTTTATTGATAACGTAAGTTTCTCTGCCGAGCGCGAACACCAGCGCGGTTTCGTCCTCCACGCAGTACTTGCCGTCGAAAACGTGCCGCATCCTTACCGAATGCGAAAAGGCGTTCTTGTACCGCGAATACAGTTTTCTCGCCCCCGCCTTTTCCGCCTCGCTCAGATTTTCAATGCCCGCGCACAGCTTGCACTGACCGCCCACAAGCGCGTCCTTCGTAAATGTTCTGCCGCACCTCTTGCAGTCAGCCGCGCTATCTTTGAGCGCCATTGCAAGTCTGTCGTGCACGAAAGTCATTTTGCCCGTCAGATAGCGCACAGGCAACTCGCCCGAGTAATCGGTGTACACCACCTCGGGATAGGGGCAGTCGGCGCATTTCGCCTCGCCGTCGACTACTATCATCTGACTGCGGCACACGCACGCCGAGCACTGCTTGCCCAGCCGCGCGTTCACGCATCCCACCGTAAGAAGATGGTTTACGAACTCGCCGTGCTTTTTGATTTCTTCGAACGCCGCGTCGTCTATGCCGAGGTCTTCCGCGTCATAGTCGAGAGGCAAATTAACTCTGCGGGAAAGCCCGTCGTCGTCCGTGACCGTATAGCTTATGACGTTGGAGGTAATGAGATTGCCGCCCCCGCAGTTGACGCAGCGCAGCGTTATACTGCCGCCGAACCCGACTATCGCCTGCAAACGCACTCTGCCGCCGAACGCCACCTCGTAATAATCGTTGAGCCACTCGACGTGCGAAATGCCGAGCACCTGCACGGAATTGCACGTGACCGCCGCCGCATTTGCGCGGGCGCGCGAGGCGAGGAATTTGTACGTCTTTAAGTCGTAATTGTCCTCGTATTTTTTGGTTTCGGGGTTCAATACCTGCCGCGTGCTGAAACACAGACTGTCCTTAAAGCTGACGGCAAACCCGCCGTTTACAAGCTCGCGCACGGCGTTGACGGTTACGTTGTTTATGTTCGCGCTCTCGTCGTCGGAAAGCCTTACGGGGTCGTCGTTGTCGGGTGCGTCTTCGAGCCGCGCGTTAATCTGCGCCGCCTCCGCCGCGGCAAGGGGCGAAATTCCGTCCGACGTGCGGCGGAAGAATATCTTGCACATAACCACGTAATGCGACTGCCCCGTGCCCGAAAGTTCGAGCTTGACGGAAGCGCCGTAAATATGCTCGGTGCCCTTGTTTTTATCGTTGCCCTTCATAATCTGCGCGTCGCCCCGCTTGAAGAAGCGGCGAATAATCTTGCCTAAATTCGCCTCGACCTGCTTTGCGTCGATATTGCCCGAGCCGTCGCAGCGCTTGTATTCGATAATCGAAAACCTGTCGTGAAAATCGCGCGCAATCCTGTATATGAGCTGCTTCCACTCGGAAGTGCCGTCGTCGAACGCCATACCGCGGCGGACGGGAGCAAACCAGCTTGCGCCGTCCTTTTTCATAGCTACCGCCGCGCCTTCCGCGTTTGCGCCCGCGCGCTCCTCGTAGACGTATTCCGCGCCGTCGGTACAGATGACCCAGGAGCCGTCCTCGCCCTTTTCGGCGCGCGCTCCCGCACCGTCGAGATAGCCCGAACGCAGAATTTTAACCATATTGGCGTACGTTTCTCTGTACTCGCCGCCTATAATTACCTTTTTCCTTCCTTCGGGCATAGCTTAGTCCTCTCTTCCGCTTCTGTCCATAGCGAGAATTTCCTGAATTTCGGCAACCTTAGCCGACTCGCCCGACAGTATTTCGCAGAAATTGTCGTCGTCTTTTTTATGCGAATACGTCCACAAGCCCTTGATAAACGCCGCGAACGTACGCGCGAGAATGGGTCGTATTTTGCCGCCGCGCCGTTCCGCTTCGCAGCGCGGGCACTCGGCTTCCCACGAACCGTTGAATTTAAGTATATGCGGGCGGCAGAGCGTTAAACGCGCTCTCTTTCTCTCCGAGCACGTCACGCACGGTGCAACCGCCTCGACGAACAGCCCCACTCTGCACTTTTCGGGGCACTTGTCTTTCAGGGGGCAAGCCGCGCACTTTTCCATTAAGTCCTGGTCGCCTATGTTGCCGTTTTCCTTATACGCGGCGAGCGCGGGACACTTTTCGAGCATACCGCCCTTTTCGAACCTCGGGCAGTGACTCATAGCGCAGATTTTGCGGCAGTAAACGTCGCGGTCGTCCTCTCTGCCCGTACTGCACATACTGCTGCCCGAATCGTAAACGCACTTATACCCCTCGGTTTCCATCGAGCGCGAGAAGGTGGTCTTGCACGTTCCGCACTGGAAGTCGTGCACGTTCATTTCGCGCATTAAGGTGTAGCCGTTCCCGCCACTGCGGCACGCGTCCGTGGCGCGGCATTTGAGCGCCTCGTCGTCCGTTTCCTTAAAGCGGTTGTAGTCGTCCTGCGTGAACAGCTTGACTTTTTTGCAGTTCTTGCAGCGCACTGTCACCATATGCTCGTTATTACTGCCCGATATTATGGTCGCGTCGCCCGAATTGCTCGTCATAAGCCCTATGCGCGTGAAGTACGCGAGAACGTACCCTTCCAACGCGTTCATATCCGCGAGCGAATAAATGCAAACGTCGTTTTCCTGCCTGATACGGAACACGCGCCCTATGCGCTGGTCCATCGAAAGCGGGTCGGGAGTAATCTGGAAGTTTATGATAACGTTGCACGCCTGCAAATTCGCGCCCTCGGTGAGCGCCGCCGAATTGACGATTAATATCGCGTCTTTTTTAGCGTTGAACTTTCTTTCGAGCGCGTCGCCCGTGAAATCTATAATTTCGTCCGCGTCCAGAATTCTGTCTGCGAACTCGGGCAGTTTTTTAAGCTCCGCCGCAAACTTGTCGGCAAGGCATAAATTTACCTCGTTGCCCGCATACGTGTAGACGTAGTCCGCCTTCAAATTGCGGTCGCGGTCGCCG
>CAMWKX010000044.1 GCA_947174955.1 uncultured Clostridia bacterium
AAGTTATATGGAAAGAGTTGACAAGCTTATGGATGCGATTTCCGTAACAGGCGAAAAGCAGTGCCTCGCGCACACGGTAAAAAGGCGGTTTTCTTTAATAAAGGCAAGCTTGCAGATAGCGGCAAAGCTGTTTTTGCGCAGAAACCACGGCGCGTTGGGCTGTAAATACGTCTACGACAAAGCTCCGCAAAGGCTTTTAACCGTCTCGCACGAGGAGTTTATGAAAGAAGCGCGCGAGTTTATAAATTCGTATTTCGAAATGTGCGCAAAAGGTAACGACGATATGGTGTACGACCATCTCATATTCCCCGAGCAGAGCAGCGTTGTGGAGCGGTTTTTCGACGACGATTTTCGCCTGATAGTGGTAGACAGAGATCCGCGCGATATCTATATTTCGGACAAGTACTTTTGGAGCACGGCGAAATTCGGCAATCAGATAATGCCTATGCCGCGCGATATAGACGGCTTCTGCGATTACTGGCTGGCAATGCACGAGCGGGCGAATTTACAGCGCGGACAGAAGAATATTCTTTTCGTACAGTTTGAAGATCTGATTTATAACTACGACCAAACGGTTGAAAAAATCTTTGATTTCTGCGGAATCGAGGGCGGAAGGCATACGCGTAAAAAGCAGATATTCGACCCCGACAAGTCGATAAACAACACACAGGTGTTCAATATTGTCGACGGCGCGGACGTGATATGCAAACGCATCGAAGAAAAGATGCCCTCGCTGATTTACGATTTTCCGTACGACCGCAGAGCAAAGGCGGAAAACATTTTCGATTGATAAAAGGTACGCAATGAACGAAACACAACAACGGCTGCTTATAATAGCCGAAGAAATCAAGAGGATATGCGAAAAGCATTCGATAAGATATTTCCTCGATTACGGCTCGCTTTTGGGCGCGGTGCGGCATAAGGGCTTTATACCGTGGGACGACGATATCGACTTCTGTATGCCCCGTCCCGATTACGAGAAATTTACTGAAATCTGCGTAACCGAGCTTTCGGAGCAGTTTGCACTGCGCACGATAGGCGAGAACAACTATATCTATTATTTCAATAAAGTAGACGATAAAACGACGACTTTAATAGAAGATTTTAACCGCCACAGCGATTACAGGGGCGGACTGTACGTCGATATATTTCCGCTTGACGGTCTGCCCGCGGGGAAGGCGGCGCAAAAAAGATTTAAGCGCAGGTGCAAGCGGTTGAGCCTCAGGGCAAACTTAGCGCTCCTCGATTTCAGCGTAAAAAAATATCCCTGGTACAAACGGCTTATAATTTCGCTTTTCAAGCACGCGGACGGCAGAAAGTATCTTTTAAAGCTCGATAAGCTGCTCAAAAAATACGACTACGAGAGCGCGGAGTACGTTTCGTCGGACATAGTGCACTCAGACCCCGTGCCGAAAAGTCTGTTCGCCGAGGCGGACGACTACGAATTCGAGGGCGTGACCTTTGCTTCGGTAAAGGACTATGACGGATATTTGACTGCGCTGTACGGCGACTATATGACGCCGCCCCCGCCCGAAAAGCAGGTCAGCAACCATTACTATACTTTGGATATGAATAAACCTTACACTAAATAAAGTCAGGAGAAATTTTATGGAAATCAAACGCAACGTTTTATTAAACCCGGGTCCTTCGACTACGACCGACACGGTAAAGTTAGCGCAGATAGTGCCCGACATATGCCCCCGCGAAAAGGAGTTTGCGGGAATGATGAAGAGCATACGCGAAGATCTGGTTAAAATCGTGCACGGCAAGCAGGACGAATACACGGCGGTGCTCTTTTGCGGCAGCGGCACGATAAATATCGATATCTGTCTCAATTCGCTTCTTCCCGCAGACAAGAAAATTCTCGTAATAAATAACGGCGCGTACAGCACGCGCGCGGCGGAGGTATGCGCGTACTACAACCTGCCGTATATCGATTTGAAGTTCCCCGTCGACGAGCTTCCCGACCTTAAAAAGGTGGAGGAAACGCTTAGGCAAAACCCCGATATCGCGCTGGTGTACACGACTCACAACGAAACGGGCACGGGCATACTCAATCCCATAAGGGAGATAGGCGCGCTCGCGCATAAATACGGCGCAATTTTCGTCGTGGATACCACCTCGACATACGCAATGCGCCCGATAAACGTGTACGAGGACAACGTCGATTTCTGTATGGCTTCCGCACAGAAGGGCATTATGGCAATGACGGGACTGTCGTTCATAGTCGGCAGGCGCGCGGTCGTCGAGGCGAGCCGTGACTATCCCAAACGCTCGTACTATTGCAATTTATTTCTGCAATACGACTTTTTCGAGCGTACGGGCGAAATGCACTTTACGCCGCCCGTGCAGACCATTTACGCAACGGTGCAGGCGCTCAAAGAGTACTTTGCCGAGGGCGAAGAGGCGAAGTGGGCGCGGCATACCCGCGTCTTCGAGGCGATACACGAGGGGCTTGCAAAGCTCGGCTTTAAAAACGTAATTAAGCGCGAATGGCAGGCGGGACTGGTCGTTTCGGCGATATATCCCGACGATAAAAACTGGAACTTCGAAAAGGTTCACGACTACTGTTACGAGCGCGGGTTTACCATATATCCCGGTAAGATCTCGACGACCAACACTTTCAGACTGTGCGCGCTCGGCGCAATCGACGTGCAGGATATCAAAGATTTCTTCGTCGTGTTCGAAGAAGCGCTTAAAGCTACGGGCGTAATCGTTCCCGTTATCTACAACAAATAAAGGAGAAAATTATGAAAAAGGTATACACGTGTTTTTGCACGGACGTCATTCACGAGGGGCACCTGAATATCATAAACGAGGCTAAAAAATACGGCGAGGTGTACGTTGGCGTGCTCACCGACGAGGCGATGATAAGATTTAACCGCTTTCCCGCCGTGTCGTTTGAAGAACGCGTAGAAATGGTCAAGGCGATAGAGGGCGTCAAGGAGGTAATCGTTCAGCGCGAGATTATGTACGACAAGGTAATCGGCGAGTTGAAGCCCGACTATGTTATCCACGGCGACAACTGGAAAAGCGGTACTATGAAAGCCATCCGCGACAACGTGGAAAAGCTTTTAAAGGAGCTGGGCGGCGACAGACAGATTATCGACGTGCCCTATACCTATAACGAAAACGTTAAGAGGATTGACGCGAAAATCAAGGAAAAGCTGGCTATGCCCGAGTACAGAAGAAAGAGGTTAAGACAGCTTTTGAAACTGCGCCCGATAGTAAAAACTATCGAGGTGCACAGCGGACTTACGGGACTTATAGCCGAAAAGACGGTGGTCGAGCACAACGGCGAATTCGACCAGTTCGACGCAATGTGGGTAAGCTCTCTTTGCGATTCGACGGCAAAGGGCAAGCCCGATATAGAGCTTGTCGATATGACTTCGCGTTTCAGAACCATCGACGACGTAATGGAGGTTACGACCAAGCCCATAATTTTCGACGGCGACACGGGCGGTCTTACCGAGCACTTCGTATACACCGTGCGTTCGCTCGAACGTATGGGCGTTTCGGCGGTCATCATAGAGGACAAGACGGGCTTGAAGAAGAATTCGCTTTTCGGCACGGAAGTAGCGCAGACGCAGGACACTATCGAAAACTTCTGCGAGAAAATTGCCGCAGGTAAAAAGGTGCAGCTCACCGACGACTTTATGATTGTCGCGCGTATCGAGAGCCTTATATTGGAGCGCGGAATGGAAGACGCACTCGAACGTGCTCACGCGTACGTCAAGGCGGGCGCGGACGGAATTATGATTCACAGCCGCAAGAAAGACCCTGCGGAAATTCTGGAATTCTGCGATAAATTCCGTGCAGACAATAAGCAAACGCCCATCGTCGTAGTGCCGTCGTCCTTCAACACGATAACGGAGGCGGAGCTTGCCGAGCACGGCGTAAACATAGTAATATACGCCAACCAGCTCACGCGCAGCGCCTTCCCCGCAATGGAGCAGACGGCAAAGGACATTTTAAAATATCACAGAGCGCACGAAGTTGACTCGCGCCTGCTGCCCATCAAGGACATAATTTCGCTTATCGAGGAACTGTAAAAGAGTATGGCAAACGCAATTATAATGGCGTCTGGCCTGGGAACGCGTATGCGCCCTTTGACCGAAAAAACGCCTAAACCGCTCATAAAGGTGTTGGGCAAGCCTATGGTCGAAAGCGTAATCGACGCGCTCAACGAAATAAACGCAGAGCATATTTACGTAGTCGTCGGCTATCTCAAAGAACAGTTCGGGTATCTTACAAAAAAGTATAACAACGTAAGTTTAATAGAAAACCCCGATTATGAAAGGGTGAACAACATATCATCTATATATTATGCGCGGGATATACTTTTAAAGGGTAGTACCTATATCTGCGAGGCGGATTTGTACGTTGCAAACCGAAAACTGTTCTGCGCCGATTTAGCGCAGTCAGTCTATTTCGGCAAGTTCGTTAAAGGATATTCGGGCGACTGGGTGTTCGACACCGACGAAAACGGGCTTATTACGCGCGTCGGCAAGTGCGGTACGGATTTATACAATATGGTAGGTTTATCGTATTTCACCGCCGCGGACGCTAAGGTTTTATCTGAAAAAATCGGGCAGGCATACGGCGTAGAAGGGTACGAGAAACTGTTCTGGGACGACGTTGTAAACGACAATCTGTCGGTGCTGAAACTGCGCGTTCACGTGGTGGGAACGGACGACATTTACGAGATTGACACGGTTGAAGAACTGAAAGCCATAAACGGCGGGGAAGAATAAAATATGAAAATCGAAAGTTTTATCAAGGCGTTGAACGCCGACTTTTTCACGGGAGTGCCCGATTCGCAGCTTAAATCGCTGTGCGACTATCTTGTCAACACGTACGGCACGGATATAAAACACCACATAATAGCCGCTAACGAGGGCAACTGCGCGGCGATAGCGGCGGGATATCATCTCGCGACGGGGAAGGTGCCCGTCGTGTATATGCAGAACAGCGGCGAGGGTAATATTATCAACCCCGTGGCTTCTTTAATGAACGACAAGGTTTACGCAATACCCTGCATTTTCGTTGTCGGCTGGCGCGGCGAACCGGGTGTTCACGACGAGCCTCAGCACGTATATCAGGGCGAGGTGACCGTTAAGCTTTTGGAGGATATGGACGTTAAGGCGTTCGTTGTCGATAAGAGCACGAACGACGGCGACCTCGGCGGGATGGTAAAAGAGGCGCAAGCCGTTTTATCGAACGGAAAGCAGGTTGCGTTCGTCATTAAGAAGGGTGCGCTGGAATACGCGGAAAAAGTCAAGTACTCGAACGCCAACGCTATGAGCCGCGAAGAAATAATCAGGCACATAGTCGCGGTCAGCGGCGAAGACCCCATCGTTTCAACGACGGGCAAGGCTTCGAGGGAATTGTTCGAAATACGCGAGGCTAACGGACAGGGGCACGGCTACGACTTTTTAACGGTCGGTTCTATGGGACACAGTTCGTCGATTGCGCTGGGAATTGCCATTCAGAAACCTGACAAAAAGGTGTGGTGTGTGGACGGCGACGGTGCGGCGCTTATGCATATGGGTTCGATGGCTGTTATGGGAGCAGCCTCGCCTTCCAACCTCGTGCATATCGTCATAAACAACGGCGCGCACGAAACGGTGGGCGGTATGCCGACGGTTGCGGGCAAGATAGATTTGACGGGCGTAGCCAAGGCGTGCGGCTATAAGAGCGCGGTAAGGGTGGAAAGCTTTGCCGAACTCGACGCCGAGTTAAATAAGGCAAAGGCGCGCAAAGAGTTATCGTTTATCGAGGTGCTGTGCGCGATAGGTTCGCGTGCCGATCTGGGACGTCCCACGACGACACCCGTACAGAACAAGACCGACTTTATGAAAAATCTGTAATAATTGAGGAGTACAGGCGTCTGTGAAATTTACGGTTGTAATACCCGTATATAACGGTGAAAAATTTATAGAGCGTTCGATACTGTCCGTATTAAATCAGTCGTACGTCGACGTCGAGCTGATCGTTGTAAACGACGGGTCAACCGACGGAACGGAGGACGTAGTCAACAGGGTAATAAAGGATAACGCCGAAAGAAAAATAATCTATAAAAGAATTGAAAACAGCGGACCTTCGACTGCGCGGAATGAGGGTATCGGATTAGCGCAGGGCGACTATATTTGTTTTCTGGATTCGGACGACCAGTACGATAAAAATCTGTTTACGGATTTATCAAACGTTTTAAACGGAGAAGACGTGTGCTTTTTCGGCTGGGAGGAAATAGACGAGAAGAGCGGCGAAAAGGTGTTTAAATATGAAGACCGCTTCGGTTATCCCGACGGTGTAATATCGGGTAAGGAAGCCGCCATTTTAAAATTCGAACATAAAATCTGGCTCTGCAATTGCAACGAAGTTTATTCTCTGGACTTACTCAAAAGAAATAATATCCGCTATTTGGAAGGAGTATATTCGGGTGAAGATACGAATTTTATTTATAAGTGTTTACTGAGTTCGGACAAAGTTATTTCTTTACGCAGGGACTATTTTATCAATTATATCAGATCGGATTCTTTGATGCACGCCTCGTTTTCGACGCGTTGCTTAACGAGTTTCTATGCCGGCAGAGACCTTTATGATTTTGCGGTTAAAAATAACTTCGAACCGCAAATTTGCGACGCTATGTTTACGGATTACTATTACACCGGGATATCCGTTGCTAAGCGCATTGCGCGGTCGTTAAAATGGTATCAAGGATTTAAATTTATTAAGTATTGTAAAAAATATATTCCGAAAATAAAAAAAGAACGAAAACTTATACTGTCCAAAAAAGAGCTTAACGAAAACAGAGCTTTCAGGTGTAAGCTTTTATTTTTCTTAATGTACAAGTTTTACGTTTACAGAAGGGATAAGTGAGCGTAGGCGGGTTTATACCGCAAGCGCCAAAAGCAGCATAACGCCTGTTAAAATAATCAAAAACGAGAAATTGAAGGCGGAGAAGATTCCGAGATATTTTCCGCCCTTGCCGGGGTTGTGCGTGCAGTATTCTCTGAAAGTGATTAAGCTTGCAAGCGAGGATATGAGCGTTCCGACTCCGCCGATATTAACGCCTATCAAAAGGGGCGCGTAATTATCCGTGAACTGCGACAGAAGTATCGCCGACGGAACGTTGCTTATCACTTGACACGACAGTACGCTGAACATCAAAGTGTTCAATCCCAGAAGATAGGAAAAGAAGGAGCGCACGGCTTCTATCCTCGCCATATTCCCCGCAAATATAAAGAAGAATACGAATGTAAATAGCAAGGGATAATCGACGGCTAAAAGTGCCTTTCTGTCCGCGATCAAGAGAACGAGCAGTATAACGGGCAACCCTATCCAATAGGGAATTACCCTGAAAACCATAACTATGGAAAGTGTAAACAGCACGAGATACAAAGCGGTGCGCTTGGGTTCGGGGCTGGCGGTTTCGCCCTCGAAAACGAGCGGCTCTTTTTTTACGAAAATAAAACAGCATATCGTAATCAAAAATATGGATATGGCGAACGGTATGACCATAATGCCCATAAATTCAAGCGTGGGTATTGCGAATTTGGAATAGAGATACAGGTTTTGCGGATTGCCGAACGGAGTAAGCATACCGCCGAGGTTTGCTGCAATATTCTGCATAACGAAGGTGAAAATCATATACTTTTCTTTCTTCGTTTTGGTAAGCACGAGGAAGCCGAGCGGCAGAAAGGTCAAAAGCGCCATATCGTTTGCAATGAGCATAGAGCCGATAAACGTGATATATACGAGCGCCAAAACCGAGCTTCTCGCCGATTTGAAAATTTTGACCGTTCTGTCGGCGAGGAAGTAAAAGAAGTTGACGTTTTTAAGCGCGCAGACGATGGCGAGCACCGCCCAAAGGCAGGACAGGGTGCGCAAATCGAAATAATCAAGGTACCTTTTATCGGGCGGCACGAAAAAGCAAGTCACGATTGCCAGAAACAAAGCAATCAGCATAACGATATTTTTGCGGGCAAACCTGCCCGCTATTTTTAAGAACCCGCTTTTCATAAACCGTATTATATCACTAATTTTTTAAAAAGGTAAACAAAAATTACGCGGTTGTCTAAAACGCTCATAATTCGACATAATCCCACATATATTTACCCAAGAGGGGTAATGATATGTGGGATATTCATATGCGCATACTTGCAGAAGCGGAGTATATAGTCAAGACGAACAGCACGGTGCGCGCGTGCGCCAACCACTTCGGAATTTCCAAATCAACCGTACATAAGGACGTTACGGAGCGTTTGGAGGAAATAGATAAAAAACTCTTTGAAAACGTGAGAGAGGTGCTCGACAAAAACCTTTCCGAACGGCATATACGCGGCGGACTGGCAACCAAAAGCAAATACGAACGCGCAAGGAAAAATTTTTCATAAAAATTACACGCGAACGCTCGCTTTATAATTTGGCAATTGCTTTATCTTATGATATAATTTATTCGGTATATTATTGCATAAGGTAAAGTATGGCTAATCTTTTGGGCATTGACGTCGGTTCGACTACCGTCAAGGTGGTGGCAATCGACGGGAACGGAACAATTTTATATAAGTC
>CAMWKX010000045.1 GCA_947174955.1 uncultured Clostridia bacterium
CCGCGTCCATACACTCGATAATGTCGGCGGCGTGTTCCGTGTCCATATCCTCGATGTAGTCTTCGGCGTTTTCCAGATAACTGAACACGTCGGACAACTGTTCGGGGGTAAGCACGCGCGCCAGACGCTTACGGGCTTCTTCGCTTAAACTGGGGTATATGTCGGCGATATCGCCTTCGTGGTAGTCGCTCAGCTTTTCGGCAAGTTCGGCGTCGGGAACGTCTTGTTCGATTAAATCGTAAAGCTGTTGCAAAACGCCCTGTAACTCTTCCATATTCCGCCTCCCGCAATTTTTTCCTAATTATAACACTTTGTGGATTAAAACACAATCATTATTAATATATGGTAAAAGAAAAAAACTTGAGAGAAGTTTTCCGTTGTGAGAAAGTATAAAAATCTGTGCTTTTATAACATATTTTGCGGATTTTCCTATTGCAATCGCGAAAAAAATATGATATCATAATTTCGTATGCAGGAAATATTGAAATCAATTAACGAGGCCGAGCAAAAAGCGGCTGAAATAAAGGCGGCGGCGCAGGAAAAGGCGGCTGAAATCGCGGGCAACGCGGAAGAGCGTTCCGCAGAGATTGCCAGACTTTCGGAAGCCGAATGCAAGGCTTACCGCGAAAAGGCAATCAAGGAAGCCGAAGAGTCGGCGCAGAAAAACTACGACGACGAAATTACCGCAAAGAGAGCGGAAGCGGCTAAGTACGCCGCCGACCGTCTTAAAACTACTGACAATATCGTAAGCGATATAGTACGGAGGATTGTGCGTGGCAGTTGCTGAAATGGGCAAGCTCAATCTGGTCGCAATGTCCTATGAGAAGGACAAAGTTTTAAACGCTCTGCAACGCACGGGCGCGACCGAAATCAAGCTGCACTCTCAAACTGAATACGCTTCGTCCAGACCTTTGGACTGCGAAAGCCTGAAAGAATATCTTTCGGGGCTCGAAGACGCGCTTGCCAAAATTACGGAAAGCGTCGAAAAGTATATTTCGCAGAATAAGCTGAAAGAGGATTTGCCCAAAGGCGAATGTGAAATCAGCTATTCCGAGTTTATAGGCGCGAAGGATCTGAAGGCGGAAGCCGATAAGACGGTTGAAGAGGTCAACCGCCTTTTGGACGCGCGCAAAAAAACCAACGCGGAGCTTACGAAGGTTAGGCGCCAGCTTGCCGACGCGGGCATTTACGCGGCGGTCAGTCAGCCGTTGAAGGTCGAGAACACGACGCACGCGCGTTATAAAATAGGCACTATCCCCGCGGCGTCAAAGGATAATTTTATTCAGGCGATGGGCGAAATGCCCCTTGCCGCGTGCTCGTTTATTGCAAGCGGCGACGACAGCGAGCTCATAATGGTTGCCGCGCATAAATCGGAGGTCGAAAGATGCGACGCGCTGTTGCAGAGCTTCGGCTTTGCGAAATGCCCCTTCGACGACGGGCGCACGGGCGAGGAAATTTACGGCTCGCTGAAAAAGCGCGAGGAAGAGCTGGAACTCGAACTCAAAGAAAACTCCGACTTGTATTCGTTCAAAGACAGTATGCGCACGCTGAGAATATACTGCGACTACGTTGCGTTCGAGCTGGAAAAGCGCGAGCTTTCCGAAAAGCTGCTTGAAACGCAGACGACCTTCCTGCTCGAAGCGTACGTTCCCGTAGAGGCGGAGGAAAGCGTTAAGAAGGTTCTTACGGAAGTTTCGCCCGCAATCTATTTCGAATTTTCCAAACCGTCCGCGGACGAAGTTCCCCCGACGCTGTTAAAGAATAATAAGGTAGTCAAAAATTTCGAAGCCGTAACCAATATGTATTCGGCGCCCAACTCGCGTGAGCTTGACCCGAACACGGTAATGGCGTTCTTTTACAGTCTTTTCTTAGGCTTTATTATGGCGGACATCGGCTACGGTCTGATGATGATATTGGGCGGAGGCTTCCTGTGGCATAAAAACAGCCGCCGCGACAATATGATGGGACGGCTGGGCGGCGTGTTCGCGATAGGCGGTATATTTACGGTTATCTGGGGCGTACTGTTCAACTCGTTCTTCGGGTTCTCGCTTCTTCCGTTCAAGGTTATGCCCGATTTGCAGGGCGAGAATATGAGCTGGTCGCTTTCGGGAATTAACGTTCCCGCGCTGCTGATTATAAGTATGCTCATCGGCGTGGTGCAGATTTTCGCGGGCTATATTTGCCTTGCCGTTCAGTGCTGGCGCAGGGGCAAAATCTTAGACGGCATTTTCGACGGTATCGTCTGGGCGGTGTTCTCGGTCGGCGTGGGACTTGCCATCGCTGGCTTCGTGCAGCAGTTCAACGTGTCCGTGCTTGCAACGGTGGGCGGAATTATCGCGGGCGCAAGCCTTTTGGTAGCAATCCTCACCGCGGGCAGACACGAAAAACTTCTGGGCAAGTTTACAAAGGGCTTCGGCTCGGCTTACGGGGTTATCAACTACGCGTCGGATATTTTAAGCTATGCAAGGCTTTACGGTCTGATGCTTGCGGGCGCGGTAATCGCGGATATAATAACTTCGAATTCGGTATCGCTGATATCGAGCGGCAACGTCGCTTTCATAATTTTAGGCGTTGCCATAATGGTAATAGGTCACGTTTTCAACCTTGCGATAGGACTTTTGGGCGCGTATATTCACGACGCAAGACTGCAATACGTTGAGTTCTACGGCAGGTTTTACGAGGGTGAGGGCAGACTGTTCACCCCGTTGGGTTCAAGTCATAAACACGTTTACGTGTCGAAAAATTAAAAAACATTTGTGGAGGTATATATGTTTTTGTCACTTTTGGAAGGAGAGGGAGTAGCCGCGGCAGTTGAAAAAGTTGCCGACAAGGCTAATGCGATAGGCTACACCGGTTTCACGGTCGCTATGATAGGCGTGGCTCTGTGCGTGCTTCTCTGCGGCGTAGGTTCGGCAATCGGACTTTTCAAGACGGGTACCGCGGCGGCGGGCGTATTGGGCGAAGCACCCGATAAGTTCGGTAAAGTTCTCGTACTCGTGCTGCTTCCCGCAACGCAGGGTATTTACGGCTTTATTATCGGCATCATAGCTTCCGGCTCGATTGCTGTCGATTTAACCCTTGCGCAGGGCTGGGCTATGCTCGGCGCGGTTATGCCTATGGCGGTTGCGGGTCTTGTTACCGGCATATTCCAGGGCAAATCGGCGGTCAACTGTATTTACGCAGTCGGCAAGCAGGACTCGCTCGGCGGTAAGCTTATCATCTATCCCGCAATGATCGAGTTCTACGCAATTTTGGGACTTATCATTTCGATAATGTTAATTCCCCTCGTATAAAGACTATGAGCGAACAGGCGATTGTAGAAAGGATAATTTCCGACGCCGAGGAAGAGGCGCGGGCAATTATCAACGAAGCGGAGGAGAGAGCCAAGGCAACCGTTGCCGAGGCGAACTCCCGCGCCGATAGAAACAGACAGGGCACGGAAGCGGAAGTCAAGGCAAAGGCGGACAGCATTGCCGACGGCAAAGCCGCAGCCGCGAGGCTTGACGGCGCAAAAATTCTGCTTGCCGAAAAGCGCGCGGTTATAGACGAAGTCTACGCCCGCGCCCTTACCAAGCTTTTGGAACTGAGCGAAAAGGATACGCTCTTCCTTTGCAAACGGCTTTTAGAAGAGCACGCGGAAGAGGGCGACGAACTGGTGTTTGCCGACAATTTCCGCTATGCGCAGGCGGTTTCCGCTCTGCCGGTTGTCAAGGAAAAAAAGTTAAAGGTTTCGACCAAGCACGCCACGCTTGACGGCGGGTTTATGCTTTGCGGAAAAAATTCCGACAAAAACCTCTCCTACGGCGCAATTCTTGCTATGGACAGGGAAGAGAAGCAGGCGGAGATAGCTTCGGTTATTTTCAATACCGGTATTATAAATGAGTAAAGATTTACTGTACACGAACGGCGTTATTGCCGCCAGAGAAAAATATCTTTTAAACGACAGGATATTCAAACTCTGCGATCTGAGCGCGGAGGAGGCTTTCCGCACGCTTTCGGAGAGCGGCTTCGGCAAAGGCGCGGAGGCTGCGTCCGTTTACGAGTACGAAAACCTCGTATCCGCGGACGAGGCGGCTATCGACGGATTTATACGCGAATATGCGCCCTCGCGTGCGGAGGCTGCGTACCTTTTATCGCCGCGCGATTTCCACAACGCAAAGGCGGCGGTAAAGGCGAAGTTTTTAAATCTGAGCTTGGAAAATATGCTCGCCCCCGCGGGGCTTATTCCCGCAGAGGTTATCGTTAACTGTGTAAATTCGGGCGAGTACGCGCCCCTCGGGGACAGCTTGGGCGAAGCCGTGAAGGAGGCTGCCGCGCTGTTCTCGGAGGAAAGCAAAACGCAGGCTTCGGGTGCGGAAATAGGAATTATTTTCGAAAAGGCAATGTATAAGCATCTGCACGAGGCTTGTGCAAAGAGCGGGCTTTTGAAAAAGCTTCTTACGACAAAAGCGGATATGACCAATATTTTAACGGCTCTCCGCTCTGCCGAGGAGGAATACGCCGCCAAGTGCTACGTTACGGGCGGCAAGCTCAACGACAAGCAGCTGTCTTCGCTGTTCGAAGAGGATAGCGAAAAGGCGTTAAAGGCTTTCAAGGGCACGCCCTATTACGATTTCGTTAAAAAGTGCGTTGCGGATAAGGCGGCGGGGCTTCCCTTGACCGCGGCGGAACGCATTTGCGAGAGCTACGAAACGGAGTACTTTACGGCAAAGAAATACGAATTGCAGAAAAGTCAGCCGTTCTTATATTACGTATTCCGCCGCCGCGCGGAGAACGCCAACGTGCGAATACTTTTCGTGTGCCTCCTGGCGGGTATGAAGGACAGCGAAATCAAACGCCGTTTGCGCGCAGTGCAGTAGTTTAACAGGTATAGTTATGGAAGGTAAAATAGCAATCATAGGCGACGGCGACAGCATTATGGTTTTCAGGGCGGCGGGCGTTGCAACCTTTGCCGCGGAAAACGAGGCGAAGGCGCGCGAAGTTTTAAGAAAAGTCGCCAAGGATTATCAGATAATTTTTTTAACGGAGGAGCTTGCCAAACCCCTGACGGAATTTTTGAAGAGGTTTGACGAAGAGCCCTACCCCGTGGTTTTGAGCATACCGTCAAAGAGCGGCAGCACGGGTCTTGGCACCGAGCTTTTAAAGAGCGCAATGGAGCGCGCGCTCGGCGTAGACATTTTATTTAATAACTGAGGTTAATATGGGTAAAACAGTAAAAATTTCCGGTCCCTTAATAATTGCGGAGGGTATGGCGGACTGCAAGATGTACGACGTTGTGCGCGTTTCCGAAAAGGAGCTTATCGGCGAGGTTATCGAACTGCGCGGAGATAAGGCTTCCATTCAGGTGTACGAGGAAACGTCGGGTTTAGGTCCCGGTGAGGAAGTAACTTCCACGGGCGAACCCTTATCCGTAGAGCTTGCCCCCGGTCTTTTGTCGGGCATATTCGACGGAATTCAGCGTCCTTTGACCACACTCTTTTTCAAATACGGCTCGCGTATTTCGAGGGGTGTTGCGGTAAACAATCTCGACCGCGAAAAGAAGTGGCGCTTCTCGCCCCGCGTCAAGGCGGGCGACGAGGTTTCGGAGGGCGATATTTTAGGCGTCGTTCAGGAAACGGAAATCGTTGAACACAGAATATTAGTCCCCAACGGCGTAAGCGGAAAGGTCGTTTCCGTGGAGGACGGGGATTTCACCATAGAAGATACGATTGCGGTAATTCGCACGGCTACGGGCGTTAAACCCGTAAGTATGCTGAGAAAATGGCCCGTAAGAAAGGGCAGACCGTACAGAGAAAAGCTCTCTCCCGATAAGCCGATGGTCACGGGTCAGAGAGTTATAGACACGCTGTTCCCCGTAGCGCGCGGCGGTGTTGCGGCAGTTCCCGGTCCTTTCGGTAGCGGCAAGACGGTCGTTCAGCACCAGCTTGCAAAGTGGGCGGACGCGGACATAATCGTATATGTCGGCTGCGGCGAACGCGGAAACGAAATGACCGACGTTCTCAACGAGTTCCCCGAACTAATCGACCCGAAGACGGGCGAACCGTTGATGAAGAGAACTATTCTTATTGCAAACACTTCGGATATGCCCGTTGCCGCGCGTGAAGCGTCCATATATACGGGTATAACAATTGCGGAATACTTCCGCGATATGGGCTACAACGTGGCGATTATGGCGGACTCGACGTCGCGCTGGGCTGAGGCTCTGCGTGAAATGAGCGGACGCCTTGAAGAAATGCCCGGTGACGAGGGTTACCCCGCGTACCTTTCCAGCCGTCTTGCGGAGTTCTACGAACGCGCGGGTATGGTAAAGATTTTAGGCTCGTCGCCCCGCACGGGCTCGGTTACCGCGATAGGCGCGGTTTCACCTCCGGGCGGCGACTTGTCCGAACCCGTTTCGCAGGCAACGCTGAGAATTGTCAAGGTGTTCTGGGGACTTTCGGCTTCGCTTGCGTACAAGAGGCATTTCCCCGCAATCGACTGGCTTATAAGCTATTCGCTCTACGCGGACAAAATGCGCGATTGGTACAACGAAAATATAAGCGTGGATTACGCGCAGTACCGCCAGTTCATAATGACGGTTTTGCAGGAAGAGGCGGCGCTCAACGAAATCGTTAGGCTTGTAGGTATGGACGCGCTTTCGTCCAAGGACAGGCTTACGATGGAAACGGCGAAGATTATCCGCGAGGACTATCTGCACCAGAACGCGTTCGACGAGATAGACACCTACACGTCTATGAAAAAGCAGTATTTAATGCTTAAACTCATTTACGAATTCGATACACGCGCAAGAGAGGCGGTAGCTTCGTTCGCTTCGCTCAACGACATACTTGCAAGCAAGAGCAAGGAAAGGCTGGGACGCGCCAAGTATATCAAGGAAGAAAACCTTTCGGAATTCGACGAAATTTTAAAGCTTATGGGCGCAGAGTTCAAAGCTATCTGCCAGGGAGGAGAGGACGATGTTTAAGGAATATAAGACAATCCGCGAAGTCGTCGGACCTCTTATGGTCGTAGACGGCGTTGAGGGCGTAACCTATAACGAACTTGTCGATATTATCTGCCACGACGGTACAATCCGCCGCGGCAAGGTGCTCGAAATAAACCGCGACAAGGCGGTGGTACAGCTTTTCGAAAACTCGCAGGGCTTGCAGATTTCGGGCGCAAAGGCGCGCTTTACCGGTCACAGCCAGCAGCTCGCGTGCTCGCGCGATATGCTCGGCAGAGTATTCGACGGTATGGGCAATCCCCGCGACGGCGGCGCGCCCGTTATTCCCGAAAAGGTGCTGGATATCAACGGCGAGCCCATCAACCCCGCGGCGCGCGACTACCCCGACGAGTTCATTCAGACGGGAATATCCGCGATCGACGGACTTAACACCCTCGTAAGAGGACAGAAATTACCCGTGTTCTCGATGAGCGGACTTCCCCACGCGGAGCTTGCCGCGCAGATAGCAAGGCAGGCAAAGGTGCGCGGCACGGACAGCAAGTTCGCGGTCGTGTTCGCGGCTATCGGTATTACCTTCGAGGAAGCGCAGTACTTCGTAGACGACTTCAAAAAGACGGGCGCAATCGAAAGGACGGTGCTTTTCACCAACCTTGCAAACGACCCCGCGGTAGAGCGTATTTCCACCCCGCGTATGGCGTTGACCTGTGCGGAATATCTCGCGTTCACCTGCGGTATGCACGTGCTCGTTATCTTAACCGACATTACCAACTACGCCGAAGCGTTGCGTGAAGTTTCCGCGGCGCGTCGCGAAATTCCCGGTAGGCGCGGCTATCCCGGATATCTGTACACCGACCTCGCGACTATGTACGAGCGCGCGGGCAGAATCCGCGGGTGCGAGGGCTCGATAACGCAGATACCCATTCTGACGATGCCCGAGGACGATAAGACTCACCCCATACCCGACCTTACGGGCTACATCACCGAGGGGCAGATAATGCTTTCGCGTGACTTGTACAAAAAGGGTATTAACCCGCCCATCGACGTTCTGCCGTCTCTTTCCCGTCTTAAAGACAAGGGCATAGGCAAGGGCAAGACGCGCGAGGACCACGCCGACACTATGAACCAGCTTTTCGCTGCGTACGCAAGCGGTAAAGAGAGCAAGGAGCTTGCCGCCATCTTGGGCGAAGCCGCACTTTCCGACACCGATAAGCTGTACGCCAAGTTTGCGGAGAACTTCGAAAAGGTGTATATCAATCAGGGCTTCGACGCGAACAGACCGGTTGAAGATACGCTGGATATCGGCTGGGAGCTTTTGAAAATTCTGCCCGTAACGGAATTGAAGAGAATCAGGCAGGCATATATAGATAAGTACTTAAATAAGTCTGAGGAATAAATGGCACGGCTTAACGTAAACCCCACGCGTATGGAGCTTAAAAAGCTCAAAGCGCGGCTTACAACTGCGGTTCGCGGTCACAAACTTTTAAAGGATAAATCCGATGAAATGGTGCGCCGCTTTTCGC
>CAMWKX010000046.1 GCA_947174955.1 uncultured Clostridia bacterium
GCGAGAGCTTCTGGACGGAGAGCCAGCTTGTGGACGGCAAGTGCCCCGACTGCGGCAGGGAAGTCAAGCCCGCCAAGGAAGAGGCGTACTTCTTTAAAATGGGCAAGTACGCGGAGAGGCTTGTCAAGCATATCGTGACGCACCCGCAGTTTATTCAGCCGGTGGCGAGAAAGAACGAGATGATGAACAACTTCCTTCTTGCCGACGAGTTTATCGGCAAGTCCGACGAGGAAATTTCAGCCGCTTGCGATAACGGCGCGTTGAAAACCAAGTTGCAGGACTTGTGCGTGTCGCGCACGTCGTTCAAGTGGGGCGTGCCCGTGGAGTTCGATAAAAAGCACGTCGTATACGTCTGGCTCGACGCGCTGACCAACTATATCACGGGGCTGGGCTACGACGTTGACAATTCCTCGCAGAAGTATAAAGATTTCTGGGTTGAACCCATTCATATCGTGGGCAAGGACATAGTGCGTTTCCACGTCATTTACTGGCCAATATTCTTAATGGCGCTGGGTGAGCCGCTGCCCAAAACGGTGTTTGCGCACACCTGGCTGTTGCAGGGCGGCGACAAGATGTCAAAGTCCAAGGGCAACGTAATGTACGCCGACGACCTTTCATCGGTGTTCGGTGTGGACGCGGTGCGTTACTTCGTTCTGCACGAAATGCCCTACAATTCGGACGGCATAATCACGTGGGAGCTTATGTGCGAGAGGATAAATTCCGACCTTGCCAACGTTCTGGGCAACCTTGTTAAGCGCACGATTTCTATGACAAACAAGTACTTCGGCGGCAAGGTAAAGAACGTCGGGGTGAGTGGTGATTTCGACGGCGAGCTTAAAGCCGTTGCCGAGGGTTTAAAGCAAAAGGTTGCCGCAAAAATGGAGGAGTACAGAATCGCCGACGCGCTCGACGAGATATGGACGGTACTCCGCCGCGCGAACAAGTATATCGACGAAACAGCGCCCTGGGTGCTTGCCAAGGACGAGGCGAACAAGCCCCGCTTGGAGCAGGTTATGTACAACCTTTTGGAAACGATTGCGATTGCGGCAAACCTCTTAAAGCCGTTTATGCCCGCAACGTGCGCGGAAATTTTGAGCGAACTCGGAAGCCTCGAAAAAGAGTACGAAAATCTTGATAAATTCGGTTTAACCCCCGAATATGCCGTAACTAACGAGCCTAAAACGCTTTTCGAGCGTATAAATTTTGCCGATATCAAGGGCAAAATCGATGCCATCACCGCCGCACAGATTGCCGAAAGCGCACCCGCGCCCGAGGAAAAAAACGTGCCCGAAATAACCATCGACGACTTTGCAAAGGTGCGTATGCAGGTAGGACTTGTGACCGCGTGCGAGGCGGTTAAAAAGAGCAAGCTTCTGCACGAAACTGTCAAGGTGGGTAATAAAACGCTGTCCATTTTAAGCGGCATTGCCAAGCACTACACGCCGGAAGAAATGGTCGGTAAAAAGGTAATCGTGGTTACCAATCTGCCGCCTAGAGAGATGAAGGGCATAATGAGCGAAGGTATGATCGTGTGCGCGGAAGGACCCGACGGCACGCTGTCGATTGTGTCGCCCGAAAAAGATTTGCCCGACGGAAGCGTGCTGTCATAATGTTTATCGACGTTCACTGTCACCTCGACAATACGACCTACGGCGACGTAGGCGAACTTATAAAGAAGTGCGCGGACAGCGGTGTGGAGCGCATAATAACCGTCGGTTTCGATTTGCCGTCGTCGCATCTTGCGCAGGAGCTTGCCGAAAAATACGACGGCGTCTATTTCACCGCGGGCTTTCATCCCACCGAACTGAAAAAATATCGCGATGGGGATTTGAAAGAAATTGCCGAGCTGTGCGCACATAAAAAATGCGTTGCGCTTGGCGA
Source organism: uncultured Clostridia bacterium (assembly GCA_947174955.1). Classification (GTDB taxonomy): domain Bacteria; phylum Bacillota; class Clostridia; order Christensenellales; family Borkfalkiaceae; genus Coproplasma. The sequence continues at coordinate 1,882 of CAMWKX010000046.1, forward strand.
AATAGGTCTGGACTATCACTATCCGGACACGGATAAGGAGTTGCAAACGCGGGTATTCTTAGCACAGTTGCAGCTTGCCGACAGCCTTAAAATGCCCGTGCAGATACACTCGCGAGACTGCGCCGAGGATATGCTGACTCTGTTAAAGGACAACGCTCGGCTTTTGAGAAACGGCGCGCTTATGCACTGCTATTCGCACTCGACGGAAATGGCGGAAGAGTTTTTAAAGCTTGGTATGTACTTTTCGTTCGGCGGGGCAAGCACCTGGAAGGGGAGCAAAAAGGCAAAGCGCACGATTGCTATGCTGCCGTTTTCTCACATACTGACCGAAACGGACAGCCCATATATGCCGCCCGCAAGCGTTTACGGCACGTTCCCTAATACTCCGCTTGCAATACCCGAAATTGCGCGTTCAATCGCGGATATTAAGGGGGTAACGGTCGAAGAAGCGGAAAAATGCGTGGAAGAAAACGCTCGGGCGCTGTTTAAAAAACTCGGCTGAAAACCCGAAAGCCGAGGCGGAAAAATCCGCCACGGCTTTTTTAATCTTTGGTAACCCGAATAAGGGTACGCTATTATTATCTGTAAACTGTTGCGGCTTATACGGCGCGCGCGGAGGTAAATTATGGAAAAAGGCGGACTGGGCAGCGTAATTGCCGGCAGCGGCTTTACCTTTAAAAAGAAGTTCGGACAGAATTTCATATCCGATACGGCGCTCCTTGACAGAATTGTCGACGGCGCGGGAGTGGATAAGGATACTACGGTAATAGAAATCGGTTGCGGCGCGGGCACGCTTACAAGGGCTCTTGCGGGCAAAGCCAAATACGTTTACGGCTACGAAATCGACTCGTCGCTCAAACCCGTGCTGGCAAAGACGCTTGCGGGAGTGGACAACGCGGAAATCATATTCAAAGATTTTACGCGCGTGCGCATTGACGAGCTGGAAAAGACGATGCCGCCGTACAAGGTGGTTGCCAACCTTCCGTACTACATTACCACGCCGCTTATAATGCAGCTAGTGGAAAACTCTCAAAAGTGCCTTTCGCTCACCGTAATGGTGCAGGAGGAGGTCGCGCTCAGACTGTGCGCTCAGCCCGACACTCCCGACTACGGCGCAATCACGGCGAACGTCGCCTTGCGCGGCGAGTGCAAAATTATAGAGCGGGTGGGCAGAGAGAAATTTACGCCCAGCCCCAACGTTGACAGCGCGGTGGTGCGCATAGATTTGCGCCCGTGCAGATTGTCCGTCGACGATACGGCAGTATATAAAAAGGTCGTGCGCGCGGCGTTTTCGTCGAGGCGCAAGACGCTGGAAAACAATCTGATGAACGGATTTGCGCTCCCGCGGGAGAGGGCTAAGGAGCTGATTGCAAGTTGCGGGTTTGCCGAGGGAGTGCGCGGTGAAACGCTCTCGCCCGAGCAGTTCGCCAGCCTTGCGAATGCGGTAGGTAAGATAATTAAATAAATAAAGGGCGGCGCGGAAAAATTTTTCCGCGCCGCTTATATTTTTGTTCTTAAATGCTTGTCCGCGGCGTATATTTAGGATAAGTAACCGAAAAAAAGTTCAACTAAAAGGAGTACGTGATATGGAACAAGGCTTGGAATACGCACAAATGTTGGAGATACCCGTAAGCACTGTCAGCGTCGTTAAGAAAAGAAGTTTGTTTTCCCGCAGGTCGAAGCCCGCGGACGATTTGAAGGAGCGCGTTGTCGAAAGCGTCAACGATCGTCTGGACGGCGGTGAATTGCCCGAACAGCCCTCCGAGGCGGCAGGCTTCGTGGAAACCGAGGATCTGACCGCGCCCGTAAAGACCAAAAAGAAGATGGGCGTTGCAGGCAAAATCATCATTGCCGAAACGGCGGCGGCGTGCCTTTTGGCGGCGGGCATATTCTTGACCAACGTGTTCGTTCCCAATACCGCAATAAACACCTTTATGGGCGGGCTTACCGCAGTAAAGACGAAAGAGGCGTCGTATAACCAGTTTAAGCTGACCTCGGTTGTCAGCGAGCTTTCCGACGCGAGCGTTGCGGTAACCGACGACGGCGTAATCCATTTCACCGAGAAGGCGGCGGTATATCCCGTGTGCGACGGCGAAGTGGCGAGCGTAACCGAGACCGACAGCTTATACACGGTCAAAATTGCGCACACTTCCAAGTTCACGAGCGTAATCACGGGGCTCGATACAGTATATGCCAAAGCGGGCGATCAGGTTAAGTCCAACCTGCCTTTCGGCTATTCCAAGGGTGAAAACGAGGTGCGCGTGGCTATGTACGACGGCGACACGCTGTTAAACTGCTATACGCTGTCGGGCGCGGTTCCCGTCTGGAATTCGTGAAGGTAACAATTCATCCGCTCTTCTTCGGGGCAATGATATTCTTTGCGCTGTTCGGCGGATTGCCGTCTGTGCTCATCTGCCTTGTGACCGCGCTCCTGCACGAGAGCGGTCACATTTTTTGCGCCGCCAGAATGGGTTTTAAATGCGAGCGGATTAAAATTATGCCGTACGGCGCGGCGGCTATGTGCGACGTGGAGGGGATACGCGCGGGCGACGAGATAAAGCTCGCCTTAGCGGGACCTCTCGTCAACGCGTGCGTGTGCGTTGCCTTAGCGGGACTGTGGTGGTTTTTCCCCGAAACGTACGCCTACACCGACACGGTTATGCACGCCAATATCGCAATGCTCACGGTCAATCTTCTGCCCGCATATCCTCTGGACGGCGGCAGAGTAGCTGCGTGCGTATTTAAAAAGTTCTTTTCCAAGCGTGCCGCGCAAATCGTATTGAAGGTGATTGCCGCGCTCGTTGCCGCGGGACTGACTGTCGCGTTCTTCTTTTCGGGCTACAACCCCACGCTGCTCTTTTTCGCAATCTTTCTTCTGGGTTCGACGATAGAGAAAAACCCCTCGGCTCAGCTTATCAATTTCTCGTCGAAGGGCAAGCTGAAGCGGGGGATTGAGGTCAAGTACGTGCTGTGCGACAAGTCGCTCACGTTCAAAGAGGCGTTCAAAAAGCTGGACGACAAGCGTTATCTGGTGTTGCAGCTGTACGACGGTGGGGTCGCCGACGAGATTACGCAGGACGAGTTGTACGAGGCGGCGGCAAGCCATTCGTTCTACGACTGCGTGTTCGGAGAAGAGGACGGGGAGTTTGCGCCGTTTGACGGCGAAGATTACTTTTCGAGGAACGAGCGTGAAAACAGTTCGCCCGAAACGTTGCCTTCGAGCACGGCTTTAACGCAGTCTTTACCGAGTTCGACGGCGGCGTCCACGGAGCTTGAAAGCGAGGTGAAGTCGTAGTCGGTCCAGTACTCCTGCCGCTTGGATTTGAGCATCGCGCGGGTGTAGGAAAAGTACCTCTTTAAACAGCGCTCGACCCCCGTGACGGTAACCTCTGGTTCGACTTTGGATATGCAGTCGTACACATTAAAAGTCGCGCTTAAAACGCGTTCGCGTGGCAATATATTGCGGGGAATGGCAAATTTGCGGCTGATAAACAGTCCCAGATCGTTCTCCATCCGCTGGTGCGCCATAGGCAGTTTGGAGTTGCTTTCAAAGGCGTATATTGCGGGGTGCAGAGTGCAGTCGAGCGCGTAGTGAGTGGCGAAGCCCGCCGCGTAAGAGGGGTGTTCGTCCTTTAAAATATCAAACAGTTCCGCGGCGGGCATATTGTGCAGCCGCCGTCCGAGGTTGGTCTTTTTAAAACTCAGTTTATAGGCAAAAAAAACGTCGCCGCCCTGCGCACCGAGCATATACAAGGTGTGGTCGGCGACGGCTTTTTTTATATCCTTAGAGCAGTTGTCAAGAATAATTTTAGCGCATATCGCGTGAGAAAAATAATCGGGCATATTATAAGTTTGCCCGTTTACAGTAAAATAAATACTGCTGAACCAGTCCCGAATATTCGCCGAACAGCGAGGTGAAGTACGCGTTGATTTTATTGCGGTCTTTGAGCGTGCCGTTAAAGTCCTCGCGGTAAATCTTTTCTATCCACGTGTCGACGGGAAAGCTCGCCGCCCTCTGAAAGCCGAATAAGCTCACGCAGTCGGCAACCTTGGGACCAACTCCGTGGTAGGTTAAAAGTTCCTTTTTCAATGCGGGCGCGTCGAGGGTTTTCAGGTGTTCGATACCTTCTGCGGCAACCCGTTGAGCAGTTCTTACGATAAACTCGTCGCGATAGCCCGCGCCCAGGCTCTTATAGAACGCCGCGTCCTTTTCCGCGAGGCGCGCTGCGGTGGGGAAGGTATAGTATTCTTCACCCATAAATTCGCGTCTTTCCCCGACCGTTCGGGAAATGCGCGAGATAATACCCTTAATTCTGGGGATATTGTTGTTCTGCGAAATGATAAAGGAAAAGAGCATTTCCTCGGGGTTCTGGTTTAAAAGGCGCAAGCCCTTTGCAACCTCGCACGAGCGGGTGAGTACGGGCACGTTAAAACCCTTGATTTTTTCAATGATTGCGGCATATTCACGCCCCAAATCGAAAAAATTATAGAAATAATCGGGGTAATCGCTCTCTATAACCGTGCTGTTGCCGTCGGTATAAACGTAACACGCCTTGTCGGTCGAAAATACCTTATAGCCCTCTTTAAACGGCTCGAAGCGGAAAATCTGTCCGCATTCCAAAACGTCGGTTGGGTTGAAGTAAGTTTTGTCGTAAGTAATCTTTTGCATAAAAAAATACACCCTCTTTCAAGGGTGTATTTTATCATTTTTGACGGATAATGTCAATCGGTGAAATGCACGTTGACGCTACCCGCAGAGAGGTCGATATCTATAATCTTTCCGGCAACCGTACCCTGCTGACCGCTCACGTTGCAGCTGCCCGCCGATTTGTCTACCGTGATATAGTAGTCGGACTTTTTACCGTTGACCGTAAGGTTTGCCGAACCCGCCGATAAATCTATTACAATGTTGTCGCACGCCATACCTTTGACATACAGAGAACCTGCCGAAATGTCGCAATCGAACTTGTCGCATTTGACGTTGCCGAAATTCGCCGAGCCTGCGGACATATCGAAATTGAAGTTTTTGAATTCGCCGTCCGCAACGTGGGCGTAGCCCGCCGACATTGACAACGAGAAATCTATAACTTTGCCTTGCGGAATTTTTACCGTCATTTCGGGAATTTTCCAGCCGAAGAAGATGCCGAAAGTGCGCTTTGGCTTAACGGTGATTTTACCGTTATTTTCGGAAACATCGTAGCCGAATCTGTAAGAGGTGGGGTAGACGATTTCGAAATTTTCGCCGTCGTAATATTCGACTTTTACCGAGCCCGCCGATATCCCGAGGTCGAGCGAGTTGTTGTCGCCTTCGGAGGTAAAGGTCTGCATTTCGTAATCAACTTTGAAATTCCAGCCGTTAAAGGCAAGCCCTGCGATTAACACGCCTAAGCCTATCGTAAATAAAACTATGCCGATGGCTAAAAATATTTTCCAGCTTCTCATATGTTAAGCCCCCTTCGTAAACGCTTTCAGCTTGCGCCACAGGAATTTGCACAGCACGTTGAACGGCGCGAGCAGTATACAGCCCAACCCGGAAATTACCATTCCGACGCCTATCATCACGGCGCCGTCCGCACCGCCGCACTCCGAGGCGGCAAGCGCGCCCGCGGTAAACCCGATCTCGACAAAGCCTTCGATTATAAGCGCGATTGCCGAGCCAATCAGGGATATCGAAAGTCCGACCAGCACGATCGTAAGGATAATGCTTACGATTATGCGCGCTACATTGGACGCCTTATCCTGCTGTTGCGGCTTTTGTTCGGCGGCGGGAGCAGGCGGAGGCGTGGGGGCGCTTTCGTGAGGAAGCTCCTTGCCGCCCGCAGCGTTCTGAGGTGCGCCGCCGTAATTGTAGTTGTAGTAGTTGTAATTGTAGTTATTGCCGCCGGAAACGTTCGCGCCGCCGTCCGTCTGTTCGCCCTGCGGATTTGCCGCGTCCCTGCTTTCCGCCAAAATCTTTTTAGCTACGTCGTAGGGTGCGCCGAACTCCTCGATAATCTGTTCCTCGCTCTTGCCCGCGTCGCGCTTGTCGGCGTACATTTCGGAAAAGTAAGAAAAAATTTTCTGCTTTTCCTCCTGAGGAAGATTTACAAGATAGCCTTCAACTTCGTCTTTCCATTTGATATAAGTCATCTTTTTCCACCGAAAATTTTGAGATAGATTGTGTTTATAGCCTCAAAATCCCTTTTGCTTTCTTCGAGTTTTTTCAGTCCCACGTCGGTAATTTTATAGTACCGCCTAAGCCGTCCGTTGAACTCCTTGGTGCGCGTAGTTACCGCGCCGCCCGCTTCAAGCCGCTTTAATATAGGGTAAAGCGTGCTCTCGGATATAGTTATTATCCTTTGCAGGTCGATTATTATCTTGTATCCGTAACTCTCGCCGTCCTTTAATGCGTACAATACGCAGGCGTCGAGTACGCCTTTTTTTATCTGTGCGTCCACGCTTAATACCTCGCTTCGTC
>CAMWKX010000047.1 GCA_947174955.1 uncultured Clostridia bacterium
TTGCCTCTTCTACGGGCTCGCGCGCAAGTCCCTCGATCTGATAGAGGTTGACTATCTTGCCCGAAACCTTCATTTGCGGGTTGTTGTAGTTGGTTAAAACGACGGCTTGTCCCGCCTTGGCAACGCCGCGCTCTATTCTGCCTATGCCTATTCTGCCAACGTAATCGTTATAGTCGATGGACGAACACAGTATCTGCGTTTCGCCCTCGGTATCCACTTCCATAGGCTTGATATGGCTCAGAATGGTTTCGAAAAGGGGAGTTAAATCTTTTCCGGGGGTATTTAAGTCCAAGGTAGCCGTGCCGTCACGACCAGAACACCAAACGACTGGCGACATAAGTTGGTCGTCGGACGCGTCGAGTTCGAGCAACAATTCAAGAATTTCGTCCTGAACTTCGTTCAATCTCGCGTCGGGGCGGTCGATTTTATTGACGACAATAATCAGTCTGTGCCCCATTTCGAGCGCCTTTTGCATAACGAAGCGGGTCTGGGGCATAGGTCCTTCCGCCGCGTCGACGAGTACGAGAACGCCGTTGACCATCATCATTACGCGCTCTACCTCGCCCGAAAAGTCGGCGTGTCCCGGGGTGTCTACTACGTTTATCTTAACGCCGTTGTAATGAAGCGACGTGTTCTTTGCAAGTATCGTAATTCCTCTCTCTCTTTCGATATCTCCGCTGTCCATAACCCTTTCTTCAACCGCCTGATTGTCGCGGAAGGTATGGCTCTGCTTTAACATTGCGTCGACAAGCGTTGTCTTGCCGTGATCTACGTGCGCGATTATCGCCACGTTTCTTAAATCTTCTCTCAACATAAATTAGTTTTTGCCTCGTATATATTATTTAAAATTTGAATTCGCTTTTTATCTCTCTGTCAAAGAGCTTTAAAATGACGTGCATACAGTCGTGCTCGCTCTTGCCGAATTCGTCCGACTCGAAGCACGCCTCGTATACCGCGTTGGTCAGGGGCAGCTCGATGCCGTACTTGTCACCAAGCTCCTTCATCGCCTTTGCCGTCATTACGCCCTCGGCAAGCTTGCCGAAATGCTCGCCCTTTGCCATCATTTCGCCGTACATACGGTTGTGCGAATAGGGCGAAAAGAGCGTTGTTTCGTAATCGCCGAGGTGCGCCAGGCCGTACGCCGACATAGGATTGCCGCCCATCGCCTTGATAAGCTTTGCCACCTCGAACGCGCCGCGCGCCATCAGGGGACCCTTTAAGCTGGTGTATCCGCTTCCGTCCAGAACGCCCGCGGCTATGCCTAAAACGTTCTTTGCCGCCGCGCCGACTTCCGTTCCCAGAAGGTCGTTGCCGTAGTAAAAACGAATTAAGTTGGACTTAAAGCTTTCCGCGAGATATTTTTTCAGCTCGTCGTTTGTGCTGTCTATTATCATACAGTTGGGCACGCCCGCAGTGAATGCCTGAATGTGCCCGGGACCTACCCACACCGCAATTTTATCGGATTTAATGCCGCTGTCTGTGAGCACCTCGGAAAGGCGCTTGCCCGTGCTCTCCTCTATGCCCTTCATACACAGCACGAAGGTCTTGTCCGCCACGGGGTGTTTTATAACCTTTTGCATAAACTCGCGAAGCGCCTGCGAGGAAATCGAAATAATTATTACGTCGCTCTCTTTAAGCGCAAAGGCAAGGTCGGAGGTTAAATTTATGCTCTTGTCGAGCGCAACGTATTCGTTTTTGCCGTCGCGCTTTAAGATATCGTAAGCCTCTCTGCCCTCTTCGCCGTAGAGTATGACTTCATTTTTAAGGACGGTCGCCTGATACCACGCGATGAACGAGCCCCATCTGCCGCAACCTAAAACCGAAATTTTCATAATTACCTCTTAAATTTGTTTGCGCTCTATAAACGCGCGGGACAAAGTGACCTCGTCGGTGTACTCTATTTCGCCGCCGATGGGTATGCCGTGCGCGAGCCTCGTGACGGTCACGCCCAAAGGCTTTAAAAGCTTGGCTATATACATTGCCGTCGCGTCGCCCTCAACGTCGGGGTTGGTGGCGATTATCACTTCCGTAACTCCGCCGCCAACGCGCGCCAAAAGCTCTTTAATGCGGATATCGTTGGGACCTATTCCGTCCATAGGCGAGATTACGCCGTGCAGAACGTGGTAAACACCCTTATACTCGCGCAGTTTTTCAAGCGCGATTACGTCCTTGGGTTCCTTGACGACGCAGATTATATTGTGGTCGCGCTTTTTGCAGATGTCGCAGGTATCCTCTTCGGAAAAGTTGCCGCACACCGTGCAATAGCGCACCTTTTTTTTGCAGTCTAAAATGCTCTCGGCAAACTGCCTTGCCTCCTCGGGCGACATATCTATGATTTTATAGGCGTACCTTTGCGCCGTCTTTTTGCCGACTCCGGGCAGCTTTGTAAACTGGTTAATCAGCTTTCCGATAGGCTCGATAAACGTATCCATTACAACAATCCGTTAAGACCGCTCATTCCGCCGAGAGGGCCCATCTTTTCTTCGTAAGCCGCGTCCGCCTTCTTATAGCCGTCGTTGATTGCCGCCATTATAAGGTCTTCAAGCATTTCGACGTCGTCCTCGTCGGACAAATCGACCATTTCGGAAATCTTACTGCCGAACTCGATGCCGTTTATTACCTTCTTGCCGTTCATATAGACAACAACCGTTTCGTCGCCCTCTTCGCCGCCGCCCGAAAATCCGAGCACTTCCATTTCGTCGAGCTCCGCTTCGGCTTTCTGCATTTGCTCCTGTATCTTCTGAGCCTGCTTCATCATATTCTGCATTCCGCCGTTACCGCCTCTGTATGCCATAATTAAAACCTCCGAAATTTATTTAATCTGAATATCCGTGCCTTTGAAATTGTCCCTTAATTCGCCGATTGCCTTTTCGTACTTATCCTCGCCCTTGGGCTTTAAGCGTATATCGAACGAGAATACCCCGAGCGACTGCAACGCCTCGGCTATGAACTGCTTGTTGTCCTCGCGCGAAAGCGAACGGTACACCGCCTCGACCGTAGTCAACAGCACGAACGTGTCGCCTTCGAAAAAGCTCTCCAAATCCATACACAGTGTGAAAAGCACCGCGTTGCGCCGCGTTGTGCGGAATAACTTTATAAATCTGCCGAACAGCGTAGCCTTATCCCTTTCCGAAAGCGAACCCACCTGCGCTGGTGCGGAAACCGTCGGCTGCTCGAAAAGCGTGCTCTGCTCCTCCGCCGCCTTTACGGGCGCGCCGTCGAACGGCGAGAAGCTTTCGACCTCTTCAACAACCGCGGGCTTAGCCTTTGGCGCGGGTTTTTCCTCGACCGCGGGAATTGCTTCCACGGGCGGTCTTTTTTCGCTCGGCGCTGGCATCGGCGCAGGCGCAGGGCGGCTTTCGATTTTCACCTTTACCCCGTCGGCAACCTGTTTTTCCAGCTTTTCGATGCGGGCGAGCAACGCCTCGATGTCGTAGTCCGCGCTGGGCATAGCCGCTTTAATAAGCGCGGCTTCCAAAGTAATTCTGCCGTCCACGGCGTAGCGCAAGTCACCCTCGCACTTTGCCAAAATTTCGGTCGTGCGCAGGATTGTATGCCCCTCCGCGCCGTCCGCAATCTGCTTTAATTTTTCGTATTTATCGCTCGGCAGATTGATTATTTCCGCTGCGTTGCGGCACATTTTCACCACCGCGAGATTGTTCATAAACGACAGCAAGTCGCGAAGGAGCACTCCCACGCCCTTGCCCGTTGCAAGCACGCTTTCGGTTGCCGTCAGCGTTTCGCCGCCGTTATGCGACATAATTGCTTCCGCGATTTCCGCAACCGCAAAGAAGTCGGCTTTGCCCAAAACCTTGTTTACGTCGTCGTAGGTAAGCTTGCCCTGCGAATATGACGCGCACATATCGGCTATCGAAAGACTGTCGCGCGCACTGCCGTTTCCCGCACGCGCTATCGCCGCAACCGCCTCGTCCTCGTAAGTTTTGCCCGTCTGGTCGTAAACGCTCTTAACAAGCTTTTCGAGGTCGGGCTGTGGAATGAGTTTGAAGTCGAAGCGCATACAGCGCGAAAGAATTGTTGCGGGGATTTTCTGCGGCTCGGTTGTCGCAAGAATGAACACCGCGTGTGCGGGCGGTTCTTCCAGCGTTTTCAACACCGCGTTGAACGCCGACTGAGTGAGCATATGCACTTCGTCTATGATATAAACTTTATACTTGCCGTTTACTGGGGGATACTGCACCTTTTCGCGGATGTCGCGCATTTCGTCCACGCCGTTGTTCGACGCCGCGTCGATTTCGGAAATATCGAGAGCCGCGCCGCTTGCCAGTGCCTTACACGTTGCGCATTTGCCGCAGGGCGAGCCGTTCACGGGGCTTTCGCAGTTAATGGCTTTGGCGAAAATCTTGGCGAGCGTGGTTTTGCCCGTGCCGCGCGGTCCGCAGAAAAGATAGGCGTGACCGATTTTGCCCGTCTCTATCTGGTTTGTCAGTATCTTTACTATATGCTCCTGCCTGACTACGCTGTCAAACGTCGTCGGGCGGAAGGTGCGGTAAAATGCAAGATAGCTCATTGCGTACCCCTTTATCTCGTCAATATGCCCACGAGCTTGTGCTTTGCGCGCACGAGCGCGTTGTCCGTCTGTTTATAAGTTTTATTTAGCGCGGAACATATTTCCGCCATACTTGCACCGTCGATATACATACATATCGCCTTATATTCGAGCGGCGACAGCGCGCCTTTAATCTTTCTGAAAAACTCGCTCGCCGCCTCGCTGCCTATCAGCAGTTCTTCGGGGCTGAATGAGTTTTCCGCGCCGCCCTCTTTCAGTTCGTTAAAAGGCGTGCTTGCGTTAAGCGCACTATTCTTGTCGGCGCACGATTTTTTCACCGCGTCGAGTATGCGATTGCGTATGCACGCGTGCGCGTACGGAGAAAAGCCGCTCGCGCCCTCGAAGGAAATCATTGCGGAATACAGTCCGCACATACCTTCCTGCACCAGATCTTCGGTATCTCCGCCCGCCAGGAAAAATCTGCGGGCAACCGAAAGCACGCTGTTTTTATAGCGGACAAGCACTTCTTCGCCCGCCTTTTTATCGCCCGCGCGAAACCGCGCGACCAGTTCTTCGTCGCTTATCATTTAGCCGCGCCTGCACCTTAAAACTTCGTATGCGGCAATGCCCAGAGCAACCGATGCATTCAGCGAATTGACCTTGCCCTTCATAGGAAGCGATACGACGAAATCGCACTTTTCGCGCGTGAGCTTTTTAACGCCGCTGTCCTCGCCGCCGATGACTAACGCCACGTTGCCGTTAAAGTCCGCCTTGTAAATGTCCGTGCCGTCCGCTTCCAAAGCGTACAGCCAGTAACCGTTCTTTTTGAGTTCGTCCACCGCGCGGTTTAACGAGTTGACTTTCGCCACCTTTACGTGATTGGCAGCGCCCGCGGATATGCGCACTACCGCCTCGGTAACGCTTGCCGAATTGGTCGACTGAATAACTACTCCGTCCGCGCCCGCGCACTCTGCAACCCTTATAATCGAGCCGAGATTGTGCACGTCCTCTATGCAGTCGCAGAGTATGATAAAGCCGCCGTTTTCGCCCTTTGCCCCCATAATATCCTGCAACGAACAGTATTTATAGTCGGAAGAAAAGGCGATACAGCCCTGATGTCTGCCGCTCTCGCTCTCTTTATCCAGAACGCGCCTTTCAACAAACTGAACGCGCACGCCTTTTTCGCGCGCCATAGCGAAAATTCTGCCCAAAGAACCCTGCGCGTCCTTTTCGAGCAATATTTTTTCGATTGTCTTATCCGTCTTTAAAAGTTCCAAGACGGCGTTTCTGCCCTCGGTTTTCATTGGTTACCACCCTCTATCAGCTGCGCAATTCTGTCGTACTCGCCCGTGAGATATAAAAAACCCAACACCGCCTCGAACCCCGTAGAACGGTTGTAGTCGGCAACCGACGCGCTCTTGGATTTAGTGCTCTTTTTCGCGTTGCGCCCGCGGTGAAAAATATCCTCTTCCTCTTCGGTGAACATACTCTCTATCTTAAATAAAAGCTCGCTCTGCCCCTTTGCGGAAACCGCTTCGGTCGTGTGCTTTTGCAGTTCGATGAGCTTATCGTCGCACTTTAAAACTTCGCGCTCGCGGATATACAGCGAGTACACCGCGTCGCCCACGAAAGCGAGCGTAACGGGGCTTATCTGCCTCGCCTTCTCTTTACTTATTTTAGTAAACAAATCAAACATAGTTATACAGTTTAATTATAACACCGTGGTATAAAAAAATCAACTTTTCAATAGTATATAGCGTGAAAACATTGTTTATAAAGAAAAGTTTTTTAATTGCGGTTGCGGCGGTTATCGCCCTGGGAATTTGCCTCGGAGTGAGCGCGGGCTTTGCCGTCAAGCAGGCTTCGGCTATCAACCCGAATATGCCTACGGTTGTTATCGATGCGGGACACGGCGGTATAGACAACGGCGTTCAGGGAGTTAACACAAAGACGGACGAAGCGGACATCAATCTTGCAATTGCCCGCTTTTTAAAGGGCAATTTTACCTCGGCGGGTTTTAACTGCGTGATGACGCGCACCACCGAGGCGGGGCTGTACGGCGACACCTCCAAGGGCTTTAAAATGCGCGATATGAAAAAGCGCAAGGAAATAATCGAAAACAGCAATGCGGATATGGTTATATCCGTGCACCAGAATTCATGCTCCCTTCCCTCCAAGCGCGGCAGTATCGTGTTCTTTGAAAAGTCGAGCGCGGAAAGCGGCGAGCTTGCGGCGAATATTCAAAACGAGCTCAACGCTCTGCCGCAGTGTGCAAAGCCGTCGAAAGCAATGTACGGCGATTACTATATGCTCAAATGCACGCAGAGTCCGTCGGTTATCGTTGAGTGCGGATTTCTGACCAACCCCGAGGAAGACAAACTTTTAAACGACGAAAGCTATCAGCGCGCGGTTGCCTACGCAATTTTCAAAGGCGCGGTAAGTTATTTTTCAAATAAATAACATTATCGCCGCGGCGAATTAATTCGCCGCGGCGCGCTTTGTTTTTACGGTTTACCTTTCGTTACGGATAATATTTCGTAAGTTTTGGAATTGATTGCAAGAGTTAGGTCACCCGAATAACAGAAATAATAATGCCCGCCTTTCAGGCAACCCGATATTGTTCCCTTGTCCATAATCTTGTCGGCGGTCTTTATTATACCTATGCAATACTCGAAAATATCCTCGTTTTCGGACAATCCGATTTTTCTTTTAATTTTCTTCTCCGTCTTCGGCAAGATATTCAGGTTTTCAACGCCTTTTAATAAACAGTTCCTTATTTGCTCGGTCGCCTCGCTGTCAATGCTCGTTATTATTTGTTTCGCTTGTTCAAGAAAACCAAACGGAACGAAAATTCTGTAATTTCCCAATGGTAAGCCTAACCGCGTTTCAACACCTCTGCCGTACGGCAGTGCAGAATAAGGTATTTCCTCTTCATCGAAAGCAGCTGTCAGCGTATCACAATAGGCGGCGTCCTTTTCGGTTAACAGACAAAAATCGTCCGCATTAACCGCACGGACATTTTTACTTCCGCACAGCGGACAGCGTTCCGCATCTGAAACGAAACAGCAATTTGAGCAAATTTTCATAACAATTGTCCTATAAATATTATTATAGCCCACCCATTAAATGAGTGAGCTATACTTTTACCTTTTAATTAGTTCAGCTTTTCGAGCAGTCTGAAATCAACGCCCTTATCGCTTATCTTGATAATCTCTACCTTTACGGTGTCGCCGATATTGACAACGTCCTCTACCTTTTCAACGCGCTTGTTGGAAAGCTTGGAAATGTGTATCATACCGTCCTTGCCGGGTGCGAACTCTACGAACGCGCCGATAGGAATTACGCGCACAACCGTGCCGACGAACATATCGCCGACTTCGGGGTCGTGAGCTATCGAAAGGATTATCGCCTTCGCTCTTTCCGCGTTCTCGATAGGGCCTACCGCCGAGATATAACCTCTGCCCGAATCGTCGTCGTTGAACTCGATTTCCGTGCCGGTCTCTTCCATAATCTTCTTGATTACGCAGCCCTGCTTACCGATAACGTCGCCGATTTTGTCGGGATTGATTTCGAAGCTGATAATCTTGGGTGCATATACGGAGAGCTGGGGCGCAACTTCGGGAACGCATTCGAGCATCTTAGCCAAAATGACCTGTCTGCCCTCGTTCGCCTGATTGATTGCCGTGTGCATAATCTCTTCGGAAATGCCCTTAATCTTGATATCCATCTGGATTGCGGTGATACCCTTGGTCGTGCCCGCAACCTTGAAGTCCATATCGCCGAGGAAGTC